>CAZRFP010000036.1:0-29461 GCA_964599535.1 uncultured Planctomycetaceae bacterium | reverse complement strand
CCCTGACCGAGACTCTGATCTACCAACTGGCCGGAACGCGGGCGAACGGTTCGCGCTGGCTCCCGCCGGACGTGCACGCGGTGAAGGTGATTCCCGACCAGGCGCCGCGCCTGAGCATCGAATCGCCGGCGCTCTCGCGCACGTCGCTCACCACGGCGATGCTGTCGTTGTCTTCCACCAGCTTGCTGATGGTGTCGCCGCCGACGCCGAAGTGTTTCTTGATGATCTCGTTGATCTCGCTTTCCTTGGCGAGCACCGGGCGCACATCGAGGCCGGTGATCATGCGCAGCTCGTCAAAAGCGTAGATTTGGAACGGATCGCGCGTGGCGACACGGATCGTGCCGTTGTCGCGGTTCAGGGGCACCAGTTTGGCGCGATGAACGAGCTTCGACGGCATTTTCTTCATGGTTTCGACATCGACGACGACGGACGCATCGGTCAGATCGACGACATCGAAGTGATAAAGCTTGCCCAGAGCGCTCAGCACGTCCATCTCGCCGCAGTAGCCGAGCCGCACCAGAACCTGGTCCAGCCGATCGCTCGCGCCGCACTGCGCGTTGGCCGCGTCGAGCTGGTCCTGCGTGATGACCTTGTCGTCAATGAGAATGGAGCCTAACGTCACAGGTGCGCGTCCTCTCGGTAGGTCGGCTTGGGCGGTCTCGCTTCGATCCCTAGCATCTTTCGAGCCTTGTCGATATGTCTCAAACATCGGCGGCGAATCCCTTCTGACATGCGATGATGCCTCGAACCGACGATGCGGGCGCAATGGTAGCATCGTCGGTCGATTTGAGCATTTCCTTATATGGAAAATGGGCGTTTCGGTTGCATGGCGCGCCATTCGCCGGAACCGTTAAGACGGGCCGATATTCGCAGCAATTCAATAAAGGCCTTTCCCCAAGACCCGTCCGGAACGCCATGGACCGTGTGGTGGCAGCTAACGGCCGAAGAGAGGGGGCGTTTGGAACAGCGCCCAAGGCGAATGCTGCTGTGAGACTCGGCGCGGCGTCACGCGCAGATCGATAACGTAATATCAATAAATGAGTTAGGCGCGCGAATGCCAGGGTGCTGCTGGCATCAGCGCGGGATGCTGTCCTCGGCCCGGCGTTCCTCCGAACCGGGTGGCGGGGCGTTCGAGCGATCATCGGCCGCAAGAAAGGCGCGGTTCGTTTTTACCCGCCGGCGTTTGCGCGCCCGGCGCTTGCCGGATGCCAGTTCAGGCAGCTCGGCCGGATCAATCTCCCAGTAGGCCGCGATGCCGCCGTGAGCCGACTTCTTCGCCTTGTTCAGCGCGAGGTCGGCATCGTTCATGAAATGGTCCGGATCAAAGGTCGCGTCCGAGCCGTCGTAACACGCCACGCCGAAACTCGCGGAGAAGTGCTTCGGACTTGTCGCCGGATCGAATGCGATCGCCGAAAAAGTCCGGCTCAGTCGCGTGCCGAACTCCACCGCGCGATCGGGCGTCGTGTTTTTCATGACGACCGCGAGTGTATCGCCGGAGATTCGCCCGACCTTGAAATCGGAAGATTGGAACCGCTTGAGCAGGCGCGCCAGCGTGAGAATCACTTCGTCGCCGAAGTCGTAGCCATATTGCTGATTGACGCCGGTGAGGTTGTTGATGTCGGTGACCATGAGCGCGCTGGTCGTATGATCGCGCCGCGCCGCGATGATTGCGTCTGTGATGTTCAGAAATGTCTGTCGGCGATTGTCGAGACCCGTGTGTGGATCAAGCGTCGCGAGTCGCTTGTACACCTCGCGAAGGTTTCGCTCGCGCAGGACCACCTGTAATCGGGCGACGAGCGAAACACGCCGCACCGGCTTGGTCAGCAGATCGTGAGCGCCAACCTGATAGCAGCGCGAAATGGTCTCATCAGAATCGTTCAGCCCCGTGAGAAAGAGCACTGGAATGTCCGCCGTCGACAGCCGTGACTTCAGCTCCGTGCATACTTCAAAGCCGTCCATCTCGGGCATCATCACGTCGAGAATCACGGCGTCGGGCTGATACTTCTCGGCGATGAGTATGCCGGTCGGTCCGTCATCCGCCCAGAGCGTGCGATAGCCGGCGACCTGCAGCGTCTTGACGATCAGGCGCATGGTGTCTTCGGCGTCGTCGACGACCAGGATCAGAGGCGCTTCGGAACGATCCATTTCCTGTTGATTGTCGATCATGATTGCCGCGCCCTCTCGTGAACAATGGCCCAAGCTCCCGTATCGCTCGATCGGGAAATCGTCCAGAAACGCGAGCGCCACCAGAAAAATCCGTAGCTCCGCACGTCGCGGTCAGGATGTCATGAATTGCCGTGAAGTGCCGTAATTTACTGTAAAATCGTCAGTTGCACGCTGATTCGCAACGTTGTTGGCGTCCGGAAGGGGGCTATAATAGATCGCATGGAAAAGGACTTGGCGCGCATCCTGATCTCTCGCGACAAGATCGGACGGCGCGTCGTCGAACTCGGCCGCGATATTGCCGCAGCCTACGAAAAAAGCCACGAAGGCCTCGTGATCGTGCCCATCCTCGCCGGCTCGATCATCTTCGTCGCCGACTTGATGCGCCAGTTGCCGTTCAAGATGCATATCGGCCTGATGACGGTCAGCCGTTATCGGGGCAAGACGACTGACGGCGGCGAAACGCGCGTGATTCAGGACCTGACCGTCGATATCCAGGGCCGCGATGTCCTGGTGGTCGATGATATCCTCGACACCGGCCGTACCCTGCGCAGCGTGACCGAGCAGCTATCGGCGCGGCAGCCGGCGTCGCTTCGCGTCTGCACGCTCCTGCGCAAGCCGGCGCGTGCGCCGAAAGACTTCCACGTGGATTTCGTTGGCTTTGACGTTGAGGATGTATTCGTCGTGGGCTACGGACTCGATTACAACGATCAGTATCGCAACCTGCCCGACATCGCCGAACTGCGCCCGGAGCTGTACGCGTGAAGCTCGTGTTCACATCCTATCGCGTCGAGGCCAAGCCGATGGTCGCCCACAGCGAAGGCGGCGCTGGCGGCGCCGTGCGTCTTGCATTCGGCGAACTTGTGCCGGCGCAGTTGCTCGACGGAGGGGAGATCGTCCACTTCTCCATTCGGCCGTCGACCTGGTTCATCGTGATTGAGTCGGTCCGCTGGATTGTCTTCGCCGGGCTGCTCGCGGCCATGGCGATCGGCGGCGTTATCGACGCCAACTATCGAAATGAAGTGTTGAAACTGGCGATATTGCTGGCCGGCGGTCGCGTGCTGTGGGCTTCGCTCGAATGGGCCTCGCGCATGTATGTGCTGACCAATCGCCGCGTCATGAGCATCCACGGCGTCTTTCGCGCCGAACTATTCGAGTGCGCCCTCGATCGCATTCAGGGCACACGGCTGACATCCACCCTCGCCGAGCGGATCGTGCGCGCCGGAACCGTCTCGTTCCAGCCGGCTCAGGCCGAAGGCGTTCTCGGCGGCGGCCATTCGTGGCGCACCGTCGCGCGCCCGCAGGAGATTCTTGAGAAGCTCCGTCGGGCGATCGATCGCGCGCGTCATCCCGGAAATCACGGAGCTTAGCACCCCATGAAGTCAACACATTTCGAGCACATTATCGCATCCCGTGTCTTGAGGACGCTCTCATCAACCACACTGGCTTTGGCCGTTGCATTTGGCGGCGCCGCCGCATTCGCGCAGGACGCCAAGGCGCCGCCGCGTGAAGGTGAGCGCGGCCGGCAGCGGCAGCGCATGACCAAGGGCGGCGACAATCAGGGCGGTCCGACCAACGAAGACTTCGAAAAAATGCGCGACCTCCAGGAGAAGGCCCAGGGCATGGGGCCGTGGAGTGAAGAGGCCCAGCTGATCCATCAGGCTCATCTCAACATATTCCAGCAGAACGGCTGGACCTCCGAATCCGATCAATACGCGCTGAATTTGATGCAGCAGGTTACCAACATATCCCCGTGGAATCCCCGCGAACGGGAGGAGGCCTTTCTCAACGGCGTTCAAATGCGCTTTAACCTGTCGCCGGATCAGCGGCAGCTTCTCGCCGATGAGATGCGCCGGGAGTCGATGCAGGTCGGCATGAAGCACTTTCGCACGATGTTTCCCGTGGTGATGGAGGCCGTGCAGACGCGCCTTGAAAAGAAGCCCTTCACGCCCGAGCAGGTGCAGAAGTGGTCGCAGAATCTCAAGCCCGTCATGGATGACGCACTGGCCGCCGTCGAACGCGCCGCCAAGAAGCTTGAACCCTCAATGACCGAAGATCAGCGCGCCCGCCTCAAGGCCGACATGGACGCCCTCGTGCGCAGGCACAAGGACATCGAGAAGATGGTTCAGCGGTGGCAGACCGGAAACTGGAGTCCCACCGATTGGGGCCTCGACAGCGATCCGATCCACGCGGCCGCCGTCAGTGAGCATCGCGCCAAGGAGGCCCGCCGTAACGAACTCGTCGTCAAGGCCGAAGCCGCCGCGTCCACAGCGCCGGCCATCAACGCCGGCGACGAATCCGAATGGCGAAAGTATGTCCGATGGTTCATCACCCATTACAAGTGCGACGAGCGGCAGACCACGCAGGCCGAGTCGATTCTGAAGAGTTGCGAGAAAGAAGCGGCCGACTATCTGGGCGGCCGCGGCAAGGAGATCGAAAAGGCGGAAGCACTGGCGAAGTCAACGAACGACGCCGCCAAACGCGCGGCCTATCAGGAAGAGGTGACCCGCCTGCGCCGACCGATTGCCGACATTTTCGAGCGCATGAAGCGCCGCCTCGAAGCACAGGTGCTCACCAGCGAGCAGCGCAAGCTCATCCCCAAGTCCGCCGAGCCGGAAAAGCGCGCCGCCCAGCGCTGAGCAGGCTTGCCAATCAGAACCAGGCACAACGCGACCGCGAGTGCTGATTCGGGCATCCCATCAGAGCATCCAATCAAAGTGCGCAAACAGAGCCGCGCTGTTCAGCGCGCTCGCCGGCGCTACGTGCTCGGATCGCGCAGCGCGGATTGCGCCGCGCGAAGCGGATAACGGAATAGCTGAATTGACGGGCCTAACGCGCGCCAAACGCCGCCGCATTCCCCCTCACGCAGGCTGGGCCTCTTCCTTCTTATCGCCGGACTGGCTCTCCGCCTTTTCCTCCAGCAACACGGCTTTGCGCGACAGCTTGATGCGGCCGGTATCGTCGATGAGGATGACTTTCACTTTCATCTCGTCGCCCACCTTGCAGACATCGCTCACCTTCTGGACGTAGCCGTCGGACAGTTCGCTGATGTGGCACAGGCCGTCGGTGCCGGGAGCGACTTCCACGAACGCGCCGAAATCCTTGATCGCGCTGACGCGGCCGTGGTAGATGCGTCCGACCTTGACGCCCACGCTGATCGCCTCGACGGCGTCGTAAGCGGCCTGCGCGCCGGCGGCGTCCATGCAGGAGATGTGGACGGTTCCGTCGTCGTCGATATCGAGCTTGGCGCCGGTCTCGGCTTCGATGGCCTTGATGCCCTTGCCGCCGGGGCCGATGATCTTTCCGATCTTGTCCTGCTCGACTTTGATCGTGAGCAGCCGCGGAGCCCACTGGCTGATTTCCTTGCGCGGCTCGCGAATGGCGCTGAGCATCTTCTTCAGGATGTGGATGCGTGCGTCGCGGGCCTGCTTGAGCGACTCATCGATCTGCTGCTTGCTGATCTGCCGGGCCTTGAGGTCGAGCTGAATCGCCGTGATGCCGACCTGTGTGCCGGCCACCTTGAAGTCCATGTCGCCGTAGTGGTCTTCCTCGCCCTGAATGTCGGTAATGAGCTTGTAGCCGCCCTTGTCATCGTGAACCATGCCGACGGAGATGCCCGCGACAGGATGCTTGATCGGTACGCCGGCATCCATCAGAGCGAGCGTTCCGCCGCAAACGGAGGCCATCGAGCTGGAGCCGTTCGACTCAAGAATCTCGCTGACGAGGCGGACCGTGTAAGGAAACTGCTCCGGCATGGGCATGACGGCCTGCAGCGCCCGCTCGGCCAGATTGCCGTGGCCGATCTCTCGACGGCTGACGGCGCCGATACGCTTGACTTCGCCGGTGGCGATGGGCGGGAAGTTGTAGTGGAGGATGAATCGCTTGTTGTATTCTTCGACGAGATTATCGATGAACTGCTCGTCGCGCTTGGTGCCGAGCGTGGTGACGACGAGCGCCTGGGTCTCGCCGCGCGAAAACAGGCTCGAACCGTGGGCGCGAGGGATGGTCGACACTTCGCTCAGAATCTCGCGGATGTCGAGCGGCCCGCGGCCGTCTGAGCGCTTGCCGGATTCCATGACGGATTCCTGAAAGTAGCGCTCAAAGTTCTTTTCGTATTCCTCGACGACATCGTTTTTTGTATATGGCAGGTCCTTAGGCGCGTCTTCGGGGACCAGTTCGGCGATGACCTTGTCGCGGATCTCCTTGACCGCGGCGACGCGCTCGGCCTTCATCGGCTTGCATCGCGCGTTCTTCAGATCGTACTTTTCGCACAGTTCCTTGACGCGGCGGATCATACCTTCATCGCGCGGGGCGACGGGGTTGATCTTTTCGGGCTTCACCTTTTCGCCGAGTGCCTTGATCATCGCGACAACGCGGAGGCACTGCTCCTGACCGAGGGCGATGGCTTCGGCCATCACGTCTTCCGGCACTTCAAGGGCGGCGGCCTCGATCATATTGACGCCGTCCTCATGCGCCGCCACGACGACTTCCAGGTCGCTTTGCTCGCGCTCTTCCATCGTCGGATTGACGATGAACCGGCCGTCGACTCGGCCGATGCGACAGGCCGCGGTCGGCCCCTCGAATGGGCAACTGCTCACGGTCAGGGCGGCGGACGCGCCGATCATGGAGAGAATGTCCGGATCATTCTGCTGATCGGACGACAAGACCATGCCCTGGATCAGCACTTCGTTCTTGTAGCCCTCGGGGAAGAGCGGACGGATCGGCCGATCCGTCAGGCGCATGGTGAGGATTTCCTTTTCGGAAGGGCGCGCCTCGCGCTTGAAAAAACCGCCGGGAAACTTGCCGGCGGCGTACATCTTTTCGCGATAGTCAACCGAAAGCGGGAAGAAATCGATGCCTTCGCGCGGGTTGGCCGTTACAACGGCACTCAGCACGACCGTGTCGCCGTAGGTGACAACGACCGCACCGGCCGCCTGCTTCGCCAATTTGCCTGTTTCGATCTTTAGGACTCGCCCGCCGATCTCCTCCTGAACGCTGTGTATCGCCATGTGAGAAATGCCTACCTGTTAAATATCCATCAGACTTTCACAATCAGCCTGTCTTATCCCAATCGTCAAACGAAGCGCACCTATGCGCGAAGGCCCGTGCCGAATATCCCGCGCGCGAACTGCCGCGCGCATGCGGATAAGGCGGACACGCCTCAATTCAATTTGAAGGGGGTGAAGCGCCGCACGATCGGAATCGCCGGGCGGACATTTGGGAAACGCGGTCTCGTTACTTTCGCAAACCAAGCCCATCAATTGTCTTCTGGTAGCGTTCGCGATCCGTGCGCGTCAGAAACTTCAGCAGGCTGGAACGCGCGCCGACCATCTTGAGCAGGCCGCGCCGCGAAGCGTGGTCCTTCTTGTGCGTCTTCAGATGCTCCGTAAGCTGCAGAATGCGACTTGTCAGCAGCGCGACCTGAACTTCGGGCGAGCCGGTGTCCGAATCGTGGCGACGATATCGAGTGACTACATCCTGCTTAAGCTGCTGCGTCAAAGCCATTTGAAAACGACACTCCTGCGCTGTGCGGACCGTTTGATCGTGGCGATCGAACGACAAACCCGCCACCAAGTCTCATTTTATTTCACCCACTTCTTATTTAAGCGGGGAAGATAACGGGAATCCGCACGCGCTGCAAGCCGGCATTTGACAGCACCGGCGTCGGTTACATGCGCTCTTCGGGGGCGAATTCACTCGAAGGTGGCCAGCGTGTTCGCGACGACGTGCAGTACGGTCGGCGACCCGCCAGCTGGTGGAACGTAACTAACTGCCATCGCATTAGTTACCAGCGATCCGGCTCTCTGTAGTCGCGTTCCATCAGCTTGGCCACGATCTCGATCAATCGTTCCGTCGCGAACGGCTTGTTGACGTATTCATCAACACCCAGCGAGCGGGCGTACAGCTCGTGCCGCTTTCCTTCGTTGGCCGTGATCATGATAACGTGCGGCTTGGTACCGGGCGCACCGTTGGGCTTGATGGTCTCGATGACGACAAATCCGCTCTTGCGGGGCATCATCATGTCCAGAATGATGATATCCGGCTTGAGGCGATTGGCCAGATCGACCGCCTTGTTGCCATCGTTGCCGGTTGTGACTTTCGCGCCGTTGGACTCAAACGCCAGCCGGCAGCTTGTGAGAATGTCCTGATCGTCGTCAACAACCAGAACGTTTACGCCTTCAAGATTCGCCGGCATGATTCTAACTCCTGTCTCAGACGGCGCGTCTGACCTGTGAAACACATCGCGGGCGTCGGAGTATACGATTCCGGAACAATGGCGGCAAGCGAGTCGATGGCCAACGCGCGCCAGGCGGGTATATATACAGACTATGACGCCACGACGCACAAAGTCCAGTCCCCAGCGCCGAAAGACGGCGCGAATTCCATTCAGCGGCGTCGCGGGCTTTTCCATGCAGTCCGCGGCCCGTCGATGGGTCTGCCTGCTTGCTGCGCTGTGTGCGGGGTGTCCCGTAACGCAGAGGCTGCCCGATCAGGCCGCCATTCAGGAATTTTCCGAGCCGAAGAGCGAGCGCAAATACCTGCTTTACGTGCCCAGCGTCTATACAAAAGAACGCTCGTGGCCCCTTGTTGTCGCCTGCCATGGAACGTGGCCATATGACTCGGCCGAATCGCAAATGCGCGAGTGGGCCAAGTTCGCGGAATATCAGGGCATCATTGTCGTCGCACCGTCGCTCGTTTCCAGCCGGGGCGACTTCCCGCCGCCGCCCTCCGTTCAGATCGAGAATCAGGAGGCCGACGAGAAGGTGCTGCTTTCGACGGTCGACGAAATCAAGCGGCGATTCAACATCGAAGAGTCGCAGGTGTTCCTCACGGGCTGGTCGGCCGGCGCTTATCCGATGCTCTACACCGGGCTGCGCCATCCGGGCATTTTTCGGGCGATGTTCATCCGTCAGGGTTCGTTCGACGAGCGTTTCCTGCCGGTATCGGAGTTGCGGATCGACCGCCGCCAGCAGATTAAGATCGTCTATGGCAAGTCGGACATCCTTCGCGAACAGACGGTGGCGTCGGTCAAGTTTCTGCGCGACAACGGTGCGTGGGTCGACGACGAAGAGATCGCCGGCATTCATCGGCGGATCGACCCCAAATATACGTGGGATTATTTCCAGAAGATCATCCGCGAGCGGCCGTGGATTCGTATCTCCGCGCGGCGCGAACCCGGCGGCGACGCGCTCGCCATGCGTTTCATCGTCGACACCGCGCCGAGAGCCGTCAAGCAGAAGTGGTTCTTCGGCGACGGGAATGAGTCTTACGAGCGCTCGCCGGTTCACGTCTATGATCGGCCGGGGCCGTATACCGTGCGCGTCAATGTCGAACTGGAAGGCGGCAAGGTCTACACGCGCACGGAAGAGATCAATGTGCTGCGCGTGCTGGGCGCGCCGAATTGACGTGTCATGCCGTTTGCTTGCGGATGGTCATATCAAATGAGCGCACCATGCTCGAGTGGAGCGACCAGCCGATAAGCACGTAGATGCCCGCGACCGCCGCCGTCGCCAGCGAAGCCGCGATGCGGCAGGAATTCAGATCCTTCCCGAACAGCGCCGTGCCGAACTGCACGGCATTCGCCGGATCAAGCATCATGTTAAATGCCGTCACCGGCGTCACGGGCATGAAAGCGGCGACGAATGTCGGATCCGTTCCGGCGCTCATGACGCTGAGCGGACAGATCGATGTGAGGCCGAAGACCGCCATCACCGTCGCCATGGCCCAGAAGACGGCGCTGATCGTCTTCTTCTGCTGAATCGACGCACGAAGACCGATCATGCAGGTGAACGCCGTAAAGGCAATGAGAAGCAGCGGCATCGTCAGCGCCGCCTCCCAATAGACGACGGGCGTCGTTGCGGCACTGAACATCCGACCGGCCGCCATGTCGCGAACGATGAACAGCATCACCGTCGCATAGGGCGCGAGCAGCATCGGCCCGGCCGCGTAGACCAGCCCGCGAATCTTCCCGGCGATGATCTGGGAACTTGTCAGCGGCGTCGCCAGCACGAGTTCGAGCGTGTTGGATTCTTTTTCGCGTGTCATCGACGTGGCGGATGTTGTCGCGGCGATGAAGAAGGCGATGCCGATCTCGATCATGATGAATGTGTAAAGCCATGTTCTGGCCTGCATCAGGGTGATCGCATCGACGGAATACAGTATGACGAGTATGACGCCGACGAGAAGGCCCAGACCGAGCATGAGATATCGCGACAGCGCTCCGCCGCCGGCGGCGGCACTCGTGACCGACTCGCGCCAGGCGATTGGATTCTTCAGAACGTGGCGCGGTTTTCGGCTGCGGATGTTGGCATCTTCCGAGAGCGCCGCGACATCGCCCGGTTCGACCGTCGCCGATCGGCGAAAGAGCCTCGCGAAAAAGCCCGGCTCGCCTTCCTTCGCGCCGCGTCGCACAAAAAACAGGCTGAGCGTGATCAGTGCGCTCGAGAGCAGCACAGTCATCGCAATGAAGCCGTACTGGGGATAGGCCAGCAAGTGGCGCACGGGGAAGCCGTAGTGCGCCACCGATCCGGGATCGGGCGCGGAGACTTCGCCGAGAACCACCTGCAGCGCGAGGAAGGGATGAAACGCGGCCAGCCAGCTCATGCGCGTCGTCTGCCCCGGCGCGGGCAGCGATTCTTCCGGAATGAACCACGACTGCTGTGAAAGGGCATACACCGCCATCAGGTAGATTGCGATGGCAAGATAAAAGGAGAAGATCGTCCGGCCGGTGCCGATCTTGATGACGCTGATAACGATGGCGAGCGTACCTGTGATGAGCGCCGTCGCCGCCGCCAATGCGCAGGTCTGGGCGATCTTGTCGCCTGTCACACCGCCATAAACCATCAGAATGCAAAACAGCGGCAGTCCGGCCAGCAGCAGAACAAATACGAAGTAGAGGCGGCTCAACAGGGAGCCGAGTACGATCTGCGCGTCGGTCAGCGGCGTCGACAGCAGGATGTTGTACGTCTGCGAGTCCTTCTCCTGCGTGATGGCCGCCGCGGCGAAAACCGGAGCGAGCACGCAGACCAACCCAAGCTGAATCATCGAGACCCACTTAAAGACGGCGGTCGCGCTCTTGGCCAGATCGGCCAGCGACGCCCCTCCGCCGCTGTGCGTGAAGACCACGCCCATGATCGTGAGCGCGCCGAGCACGAGCAGATAAAAAATGCGGATGTAAAGATGCTGCTCGCGTCGTCCGCCGGCCAGCACGACGCGAACCAGGATTGGATTTGCCGGCACCAGCCGCCAAAACCACATCCCCAGATCATTCAGCAATGCGTTCAAACAACTTCTCTCCGGCTGAAATGATGAAAGGCATGGAATTCAGAACACGAATAGGGCAACCCAGCCCCATGTTCTGAATTCCACAATTACAAGTCAACTCACACCGGCGGTTCCTTCATGCCCTTGTCAAACAGAAACTTGCGGGCCTTCTTTCGCGCGGCCTCGCGCTGCTTGGATGTCGGCAGTTCGTCGATGCGGCGCTTGAATTCCTCGTCGAGATCGAGCAGCGGCTTTCGCAGCTTGTTGTATTCACGGTCCAGCGAAAATGCCACCGGTCCGTCACTGAGGTCGCCGCCGGCGCGGCGGGCAAGCCGCCTGGCGATGCGATTCTGCTTGATCTTCTCCGACCACTCCGGCGTTTTGATCGCCGCCGCGCGGTCTTTCATTTGCTTGAGCACGTTTTCGCCCGAGCCACGCTGCGTGTCCTCAAACTCATAAAAGTCCGCCGCGCGCCGGAGGTAATCGTCCCAGCCGTCGTCAATGCGCAGCTCCCAGTCATTCCATCGCTCGACATCCTGCCGAGCGCGGCGATGCTCCGGATGCTCGTTCGGATCTGCATTGTCTGCCTCTGCCTTGGACGGATCGCGATCGGCCGGGTCAAAGAACGGATTGGCGTTGTCCGACACTTTGCCTTCTTCCCAGCGGCCCATGCGCTGCTCGAAGACCGTCAGCCCGCTCATGACCACGCCCATCTGCGTGCTGAATTCCAGCCGCTGCTTGAAGTTCAACTTCTGGCCGATCTCCGAAGACGTGTTCGTGAAATAGTCTCGAATGGCGGGGATGAGCGGTTTGACTTTCGACGCAAATCGGACGGCATCTTCCTTTGGAAAGCGGCCGTCGTTGCGAATCATCGTCTCCATCATCATCTCAATCGCGTCGCGGCCGGTCTCGGCATTTTCATTCGCCAGCTTCGCGAGATGCGTCTTGATGATGCCTTCGATGTCCTTGGCCTGCTGGTCATCCAGATCGAGCTGAGTCTTCATCAACTCCGAGAAGCGCCAGCTCATCGCATTGAGCATGCCCGGCGTGAGGCGGATGCCGGTTTCCGGCAGGGCGATCTCATCGCCGCCGGCTTCGCCGCGCTGGGGCACATCCGATCCACGGCCCTGCGCCGCGGCATGTTGCGCCGCCGCCGAAAACGCCATCGGAGCAAGCCCGATGAACGCCAAAGACCATACCCATCGACGACTGAAGAATCTCATCATAAGACCACCCTTGTCCGATTTCGGCATCGAAAACCCCGGCACCGATCGCGCCGGCCATTATTGTATCGTTCGCCTCCGGCGGGTTTCACGCTCGCCGGCTCGCATCACCTACACGACAGCCTGATCAAGCGCCCCGCCACATCGTCACTGGACGATGCCCTTGGTGAAGCGCATGAAGGCCGTCTCCAAGTTGACCTGCTCTTCGCGGATTTCCTGCAGCGGAATTCTCGCGCTCAGCAGCGCCGCCGCGAGAAAGCTGAAATCGTGCATCTGCTCTTTGAGTGTCACTCGAACGACACCGTTGTCCATGCTCACGCCGGCCACCGGTTCGAGACCTTCAAGCACCGTGGCGGCGTCCTGCTGGCGCTGGCCGACTTTCACGTCGACCGTCGTGCCGGTGCGGGTGCGGCGGACGATCTCATCGATCGATCCCTTGAACAGCAGCTCGCCCCGTTCGATGATGCCGACGGTCGTGCACAGCTCCGCAAGCTCATGGAGAATGTGCGAGCTGATGATGATCGTCTTGCCCATGCGCCGAAGCTCCTTGAGCAACTCGCGCATTTCAATCCGGGCGCGGGGATCAAGCCCGCTCGCCGGTTCATCCAGAAACAGCACTTTCGGATCGTGCAGCAGCACGCGGGCGACGCTCAGGCGCTGCTTCATTCCGCGCGACAGGCTGTCGACCAGCGCGTCGCGCTTGTAAGACAGGTCCGTCAGCTCCAGAACGTCTCCCACGATGCGGCGGCGCTGATCGCCGTGAATGTTGTACGCTGCCGCAAAGAACTCAAGATATTCCTGAACGACCATGTCTTCGTACGCGCCGAAGAAGTCGGGCACATAGCCCATCAGCGGGCGAATCAGGCGCGACTCGTAGCCGACGGTGTGCCCGCAGACCTTCGCTTCGCCCCAGGTCGGCTGCAGCAGTGTCGCCAGAATGCGGATGGTCGTCGTTTTGCCCGCGCCGTTGGGACCGATATAGCCGAAGCACTCACCCTCTTCGATGTTCAGGTGAAGCCCGTTGAGTGCCACCAGCTTGCCGTAGCGCTTCGTCAGATTAATCGTCTGTACAATCACGCGAGGTTTCCGTCGTGCCTCAGTCGGCCGGGCCGCGCTCGGGGCGCTCAACCGGTATGACGAACCGATATATTGTAATCGATCTCTCGGGCTTGCGCCTCACGCCGTTGATCTCCAGCAGTGCCGGCGGCGGATCTCTCGAATAGCCGATGAGCACCGCCGTCGAGCGCGTGATGGCGTGGGAACAGTCAAGCATACGACCGTGGGAACGGCTCAATTCCAGCCGTTCGTTGCCATCCGTCTGTATCAGATCAAACACCGATAGCAGCAGCAGTGAGAAATATTCCTGATCGACACTGAGGCTGCCGGCCTGCACGGCGATGGGGCCGCCCTGGCTGCTGGCTGAAAGTGGCTGGCCCAACTGGGATCGCCAACTTCGGATGTGCCGGTCGATCTGCAGTTGATCGCCGGAAATGGGCTTTAGCGGCTCATCCGGCGCGCGCGGATTGGGCGGAAGAAAATAGAGTCGCCGATTGAGCGCGTCGCCTTCGATCATCGACTCCGGTCCGGACTTCTCCAGCGTGCCAAGCGAAAGACACCGCGTCAGGATCATGCCGCCTTCGCCGGCGATCTCCTGCGCGCCTTCGAGAACGAAACAATTCTCCAGGCGCGTGCCGGTGTTGTTGTGTATGAAGCTGCCTCTGCCGAATCGGTCGCGCTCTTCCGCTCCCACGACGAGCCGCGCATCCAGCGTGCCGTCGATCGATCCGCTCCAGCGGCCGGTAAATTCCTTCAGCGTCGCGCGAACCGGCACGTCTTCAAGAAAGGTGCCCCCGCGCGACGAACGATAGTTGTCCGCGGCGACAAACGTCGAGATGCCCGACTCGCTTGCCGTTGATGCCGGCAATGCGCGAATGACGCCGGAGCGATAGCGCGGATCATCGACAGCGTAGCTGCTTGGCAGCCGCAGATCGAGCCGCGTGTGATCCGGCGTCTTCACGCCGAAAAGGCAGTAGGCATGTGCCGTATCTTCGCCGGCCTTGGCGTCAACAATCGTTGTCTGGCGAACTTTCGTCGTGATGCCGCGCAGCGACCAGACCATGACGACGCCGATCAGTGTGCCCGCCAGACTGATGACCGCGAACGCCGACCAACTGTGCTGCTGCCAGTCGCGCCGCCGCAGATAGAAATACGAACCGCTCGCCGTTAGCAGATAGACCACCGCGAAGAACAGGGCAAACATCAGAAACGCGAAGCCCAGGCCCTTGTACCCGATCGTGCTGGCCGCGATATCAAACAGATTGGATCGGCCCATGAGAAAATGCGTCTGCGTGACGACCGGCTTCGGCAGCGCCAGAAAGTTCATCGCGATGATGCGGTCGCACGTCTGGCGAAACTCATCCAGTTCCTCCTTGGCGGCATCTGAAATCGGCCCCTCAGCCGCGAGCGAACGAGCGACGCGCGCCGGCGCCGGCAACAGGTCGCGAAGTGAGGCCCCCACAAATGTCAGTGTTCCGCGGCCCAGCAGCATGCGGTATGCGATCGGCGACAGTCCGCGCGTATCGGCGGGGATGCTGATCGCGCCGGATCGACCGGTCATGTCGCATCGGCCGATGCCGACCTTGGCGTATTTTCGGCTGAGCGTGCGTGACATCGCTTCATTGCGCACGATATCGCGCGTGAATTCCTGAACCTCGCGTACGGTGGACAGCCCCTTGATCGAGACGGGAAGATGCTGCGCCATTTGCGACGCCGCCAACGCCTGCCAGTTGCGGCTGCCCCCGGTGATGAGCAGCCGTCCGCCGTGGCGAACCCATTCGAACAGCATCTCAATCTGCCGGGCGGACAGCTCGGAGGGATCGGCATCGTCCCAGACGATCGCATCGACGGCTTCGAGTCCCTGCCATTCCTGTGGCAGCTCGGACGGAGACAATGCACGAATGCGCCGTGCGTGCGCGGAATCGCCGACGAGCGCGCTGGTGGTATCCAGGCACTGCAATTGTGGCAGCTTGCGCGGTGTTGTCAGATCAACAATCAGGAATTCGTCGGCGGTCGGCAGATCATAATATGGAGGCGATAACAGCTCGGTCACTTCCTCCCCGGTGTCGGCCGTCATGCGGACCAGCGCGCCGCTCTTGTCATAGAGTCGAATACGGACCGTCGTTTCGGTTGCGCCGACGGTCGACATGAAGTAGACCTGTTTCGGATGCCACGCGCCATCGGGCGTCAGGCCGACTTCAGAAGCGGATGTCACGACGTCGCCGTCGCGGTCCTGCTGATTGACGCGCAGCTCGCCCTCAAAGACCTCGCGGCCGAAATTCGCCAGATCAACTTCGACAAATGACATGCATCCCGACCGAACAAACGGGAGCGATCCCTCGAAGAGCCCGATTCGGCGGAAGCGCGCCTTGACCTGTGCATCGGCCGACGCCGAAACGCCGAGAATCGACGCGGCGACGACCAGCAGCATCGCCGTCCGTCGACGATGTCGCATGATATGTCCGATGGTCGGAACGCTCATGTACACATCCTGCGCCGGTGTGGTGAGTTCGCGGCCCGCGCCGCGTCAGGGCTTTTCGTGGTGGCAGGCGCACACCATCTCGCCGCAGCCCGGACAGCCCGATCCGTATTTCTTTTGCACTGCGGCGGCCAGATCAACGCCTTCGACATTCGCCAGCGTCGCCAGCCAGGCCAGCACATCGGCAAACTCGCCCTCTTTCTCGGCCTGCGTGCCCTCGCGAACCGCTGTCGCCAGTTCGCCGACTTCCTCCATCAGCCAGACGAACGTGGCGGCGGAGCCGCGCTTGCGGTCCTTGGCCGAGTACATCCGTTCAATGAGCTGCTGAAATTCGGTCATGTTCATTGCTTGCCCTGCATGGTGCCGCTGGCAGTTTCGGTAGCTCGCCGGCCTCCGAACAGTTTATCGCCGCGCGTCGAGAAACAACAGTGCCGCTCGCACGCATCGTTAGAGCCGCGAGAGGACGATCACGGCTTCGTTCCGTGACCGCCGGCCAAGGCCTCCGCGCGTTTCTGATACAAACGAGCCTTTTCGGGGTTTCCGAGTTTCTCATGCGCTCGCGCCAGACCTTCATAACCCATCGCCTCGTCCGGCAGCAGCTTGACCACGATCTGATATTCGTGCTCGGCGTTGTCGTATTGGCCGGCTTCCATCAGTACATCCGCCAGCGCCCCATGCGTGTCTACGTCGTATGGATCAATGTAAATCGACTGCAAGTACCAGTGCGCCGCTTTTGACCAGTCTTCGCGCTGCTCATACAGCCGGGCGATCTGCCGCGCCACGGCAGGCTCGTCTTCCACCAGACGAAATAGCGACTCCAGTTGCTGCAGCGCCTGCGGAAATTGACGGCGGCGAAGATGAATCGCCGCCATCCGCCGGTAGGTATCGGGATCAGTCGGCACGCGCTGCTGGTAGGCCTTGTACTCCGTGACGGCCTCGGACCATTGTTCGTCCGCCTGTTCGAGATAACCCTTGTACTTCATCCAGATGGGATTCTCCGGCGCGATCTTCGATAAGCGCAGAATGTACGGCTCGGCCTTCGACAGCCACTCGCGTCGATCAGGCTCCTTCGCCTCCGCAAGCGATCGACCGACGTAGAGGCGACTGACCACTTCCACGGCCAGCGGCTCCTTCTCGTCGATCTTCAGCGCCTGAAGCGCGCTTTCGAGCGACAGCTTGAACTCGCCCTCGAGCAGATACGCCTCCGACAGTTCCGCGTGGAGACGTGCGTCGTCGGGACTGTCCTTCAGGCTTGCCGCCAGATCCTCCAAGTCGCGGATCGGGCGGATCGGCAGTCCCCATTGGCCTGCCTCGCGCGTCGCCCATTCGCGAAAGTCGGCGTCAAATTGCTCCGTCGAAATTCCCAATACAGACTGAAATGCCTCCGGCTGCGACTGACGTTCGCGGAACGCCTTCAGCAGCTTTAGAATCGCCGGATAACGCCAACGCTCGATGATGTATTCCACCATCCATTCGCTCTGGGCGTAGGCCTGAGAACGATCCTCCGCGCGCTTCGGCCGCGCGAAGCCCCAGTCGATTGACTCCAGCGTAAACAACCGCCCGCGCCGCACCGCGTTCGACAGCAGTTGTTTATATGTCCACGATCGCGGCGCAGGCTCCTCATGCACGGCCAGTCCTTCCGTCAGCCAGTGCGGAATGCGATTCTCCGTCGCCGCCAGCGTCACGGTGTGCGTGAACTCGTGCCGCAATACGCTCGCCCAGTTGAACCGGCCGAACGGCGGACGCCCGCGCGGCGCCGTCATCGCGATGACATTGCCGGTGCAGGCGCCGATCGTGCCGATAAACGGCCGCCCGGTGATGCGCACGCTGAAGCCCTCATGATCGGAGAAAATCTCGATGATGGTCTTTCGTTCGAGCGCGACTTCGAAGCCGGCGCACACGTCTTCGTGAATCGACTCGAGCGCGCGGGAGAAGTAGATCGCCGCGACTTCGTCCTCGGCGGCGTCATACTTCACGATGAAATGATCACTCTCGATCCGCGCGAACTTCGCAAGACGATCGAGAAGTCCGAGTACGTTGAAAGTGTGCTGATTGAAGCTGTCCAGCTCAAAGGCGGCCTCCAGCGCTTTGCGTGCCGCGCGTTCGTCACCGGTTTCCATGTAAAGCTGACCGAGGCTTGTGCGCGGTTCGGGCCAGGCGGGGGCGTATTCGATCGCCTTCTTGAAGTGCGATTCCGCCTCCGGGTATTGCCGGGCAGCCGATTGCCATTGCCCCATCGCGAAGTGAAATCGCGCCGGCTTGTCATTGAACGCCCGCACGCGTTCGAGCAGCGCCGCCGCCGAGCCGGCTTCGCCCATGCGCGTCTTCGCGGCTGCGAGCACGCCGAGCGCTTCTTCGCCGCGCGGATTGGTCTTCAGCGCCCGCTCAGCAAACGCCGCCGCTTCCGCATACCTGCGGCTCGTCATCCGCAGATCCGCCATCAACAACAGCGCGCCGACATGGCCCGGCTGCGTTGCCAGCGCGTCCGTCACCGCCGCTTCGCATTCGTCGAAGTCCCAGCGCTCGAGATGTATCCGCCCGAGGCCGACGGCCGCATCGGGAACCCACTGTTCCCCGTAGCGAACGCGCTTGAACTCGTCGCCCGCGTCTGGAAGATTGTGCTTTTCAAGCAAAAGCTCTGCCGCCGCCAGCCGCGCCGGCCAGTAGTCGGTATCGACGAAATCGCTTACGTGGCCGAAGACCTCGTCAAGCACATGCCGCGTGCGCTGCACCAGGTTCTTTCGCGTCAGCACCGAATAACGATAGAAGCCCAGACCGAGATACGTCGTCGCCTCGGCCTCGCTTGGCAGCGAAGGGCCGGACATTTCGTCGTCAAACGCCTTGTAGATTTTGACGGCCTCACCGGACTTGCCGGTGCGCTCCAGTACCTGGCCAAGCTGCCATCGCGCCCGGCGCGACGATTCGTTCAGGCGCAGTGCCTCGCGGTTGTGGTGAATGGCCGATTCATATTCGCCCGTCGTCGCCAGCAATGCCGCGCGGCTTTCATGCCACGCCGCGCTCGATCGGCAGGACGCTTCATGCGCATCCAGCCGCGACAGGCCGTCGGAATGGTCGCCGCGATCGGCACAGACATCACCCAGTCCGGCGGCGGCGGCGCATTTCGCATCCGGCTGGCTGAGCAATGCTTCGTACGAACGAATCGCCTCGTCGAATTTGCCTTCGAGGCGCAGCTTCCGCGCCTCGCGCAGCGCCCGATCCGTCGACTGCGCCGCGTCAGCTTGCGCTGCAATGGCCTGAACAGCCGCCGAATCGACGAGCGCCATCAACGCGACGGCCAATCCGGCCGCCTGAAACAGTCTGCGCGGCGCGCACCGATGGATCCGCTCCGCCGACGGCCGAAATCGTATCCGCCGAGTCTCATCGTTTACTGGTCGCATCCGATGCTCCCATCCAGGCATGCCGGCCTGTCTACACCGCCGTACCCCTCGGCTTCGAGGCAGGATACCCATTCTCGATCATGGAATGAGGACTTGAGAATGCAGAATCCAGAAAGAGGACGGTCCCGCTTTCATCATTCTCAATTCTCCAAACTTTATTCCTCTTCAAATGCCGCCTTGAACACGCCCTGGTAGTCATCCAGCAAGACGAACTGCCCGAAGAACACGCCCGCCTCGATGAACATCGCAAGAAATCCCGCCGCCATATGCACGCGCGGCGATACGCCGGACTCGATTCCCGCGCCGAGACCCGAGACGAGCAGAATCGTCAGCACGCCGCCCATGCTCCAGCGAAATGCCGCCGATTTCATCCGTCGCACGCGCTCTCCGTGGCTCGGCGACAGGCCATGATGCAGAATCGACTGGGCCATGATCTTCTCTTGCACCACGAAGTACATGTAATACACGACATGCACAAAACAGGTGAACAACCCCGAGAGTACGCCGAGCATCACATGCCGCGCGTAGCCGGTGCGGCCTTCGACTTGCAGTCCCATGACGGCTGTTAATCCCAGCAGCGCGAGATTCGTCAGGGCGAATAAGATGAACGAGGCCTTCATGGTTTCCGAGGTTGCTCTGGATCAGTTGCGTACACACATCCGCAATCCGATCGGATCGCGCATTCGCGACAACATCATCAATTTCCCGCAATTATTATTTGCCTGACGCATGGTCGCTGCCAATAATCTACCAGAACACGCCGAGGAAGACCCGCCGACCACCCCGACGACCAAGCCCGGACAGAGACTTGCAAACAACACGCCGGATTGAATCACGCAGCCGAAATGCGGCGACAACTGAATTCATCCACCCGTAGCGCGGAGAGTAGACTCCGCGCCGGCGGTTTGCAGTCTCCTACCTTCCCACGGCATGGGTTCAGGGCTTCCACTCCACCCCCTGGACCCATGCCCCCCTTTTTCTCATCGGCGCATCGGGGCCAAGGCGCGAAACGTCGTGACAACAGCGCCTGGCCGCGCACAAGCGTCACATTCCAGTTGATCTCATATCGTCCATCATCAACAAGGGGATGCGAGACCGGTTGACTCCGTAAAGTCGGCCCGAAGGGAATGCGGCTGCTCAATTCGGTCGAGACGAACCGGAATCGCGTTTCGCCCGCTCGCCGCGCAGACCATCCACCACGCGGCCGAACTCCGACTTGTTGCGGGCATCGGCCTCGATCAGCCGCTCGTGCGAATCCAGTACGATATCGGCCAGAGCGTCGATTTCGCCGCGATGGAGCGCCACGTCGGTCCAGCCGCTATCCGGCGGCGACGGCATCGAATCGCAAATGTCGAAGAAGCCGGTGAGATGCATCACGCGCAGCGCCTCGATCACGCGCGGCGTCGGAGAGACCAGATGGAGATCGGGCGCTTGCGGGTTCGAGCGCTTCGTCGCCAGCGACAGCAGATAGCCCGTGAAGGTGCTGTCGATCGACTCGGCGTTCGACATGTCAAAGTAGATATGCGCCTTATCGGGCTTTTTGAATTGATCGATATACTCGCGCAGCGCCGAGCACTCGCCCATCGTGCAGGGACCGGCCGCACGCAGCAGGACCGAATCGCCGCGATCGCCGACAGCCGCCTGTATTTTCGCTGAATGAGACATGGCGCGTCCCCCGCAAGAGTTTGAAGCTGCTTGAAACGCTGGTGGATACCCTTCCATGAGACCTGATTCGGCACGGCATGTCAAGAATACGCGGCCCCGCGACAGACGAAACGTCAGTCGGTCCATCCAAAATTAGACTCGGAACTAACCGCTAAAACCCGCTGCAAAACGACTCTCGACACGCTACACTCTAACGGTCGCCGATCGTGCTGACCGTTATCGTGGAGGGATCGAGTAGACTTACATGACGCCCTGTCATTGTCCAGAGTGGGTGCCGCTGTTCCCGCTGCCGAACGCCGTCCTGTTGCCTCGAGCGATCCTGCCGCTCCATGTATTCGAGCCGCGATACCGCAGGATGACAAAGGACGCTCTCAAAGGGGATCGCTGCATCGCCGTCGCGCTTCTCAGGCCCGGGTTCGAAGCCAACTACCACACGCTCGATTCTGAGATACACCCGATCGTCGGAATCGGAAAAATCATGCGCGAAGAGCGACTGCCCGACGGACGATTCAACTTTCTTTTGCAAGGCGCATGGCGGGGACAGATCATCGACGAAAACCGCGATCGGGAGTATCGCATCGGTCGAATCAAGCCGCTCAATCCTCTGCCGAGCCAGCCCGAAGACGAATGCGCTCTGCGACGACGCCTGCGCGAGTTGCTGGAGACCGAGCCGATCGCGATGCTGGCGCGCGAGGCGAATTGGCCGCAACTGCTGGCATGTTCAGGCTACACCCTGTCGGATGTCGTCGACCTCATCGCGTCCACGGTGCTTACGCGCCCGGAAGACAAACAGTGTTTTCTGTCGGAGGCTTCGGTCGCGAAGCGCGCGCTGTGCATGTTGGACGTGCTCGAATCCGTGAAGATCAGAATGCAAAATTGCCAAAGCGCCAGACCCGCCAGAACCTGGCCACCCCCGTCGTACCAGAATTGACGCGCGTCTTCCTCGAATGCCGAAACGCAGACCTCTCGCAAGACGATCGGCCGACGACGATCCCATCGCATTCATCCACTGATCCCTCGCGCCATGGCCAGCGCTTCCTCTCGCGTGCGAATGTTGCCGTTTAGCTGGGCATCGTAGATGCAGTCAAGAATCCGCTTGTAGTCCGGCCCCGGCTTCATTCCGAGCGACTGTAGATCATTTCCGTCCACCAAAGGTGGCGGCGCGATGTCCTGCGGGGCGATGGAGTCCGCACGGCGGCGGATTTCTTCGAGCGACGCCCTTGATGCCCCGCTGCTCCGTAATCTGGCGTTGATCAACGCCAGTAAACCGACAAACTGTTCATGGGCCATGAGCCGCTTTAACCGCGCGGTCGAAACGGCGGACGAATCGTCGAAATCGTGTTGATGTTCGATCATCCAGCGCGCTTGCGCGATGGTCTCGTTGCTGCAGCGCAGCGCCTGCATCGCGCGGACCGCATCTCCGGGCAGCAGGCCGCTCAGTATCGCGGCCAGCGCCCATTCAAACGACGCATCCTTCGGCAGCTCGCGCAGCAGCGGCAGACTCGCTTCGATCAGTGGCGCAGTCTTGCCGGCCGACGGCCACCGATGCGCGAGCAGGCCAGAGGCGCGGATCATCTCCATGCCGACCGCGCGGCCCGTGTCGGAAAGGATGCTCTCCAGCTCCATGCGGACGCGCTCAGGGCTGATGCGGGCGATCTCCGGCGCGTGGCGGACGATTGCCTCCCACGTGGACGACTCGATCTCGAATCCGAGCCGCGCGCCAAAGCGAATGGCCCGCAGCAGGCGCAGATGATCTTCCGCGAAGCGCCGATCCGGTTCGCCGATGGCGCGAATGACGCGCGCCTGAATGTCATTCAATCCGCCGACGTGGTCGATCATCGCCCCGGCGATCGGATCGTGGAACATGCCGTTGATCGTGAAGTCGCGCCGCTGGGCGTCGTGCTCCGGCGTGCTGAACGTCACGCCGGTGGGGCGTCGGCCATCGACATAGTCGTGATCAGTGCGAAACGTGGCGACTTCGATGGACTGGCGCCTGAGCCGCACGAGCACAACGCCGAACTTCGCGCCGACTTTCTGCGTTCGGTGAAAGAGCGCTGACACCTGCTTCGGTGTGGCCGACGTGGCGACGTCGTAATCCTTGGGCGTGCGGTTCATCGCCATGTCGCGCACGCATCCGCCGGCGAAGTACGCAATGTGTCCGGCGTCCTGCAGCACGCGCACGACGAATGTCGCGACGGACTGCATGTCGTCGGCGATCAGTTGGTTCGTTCTTCGGCTCACGTCGGCGCGGCCTCGCGGCGCTCATAGAGCGTAATGGCGTTCGTACCCCAGCTTCGCCGATCGGCGGCGCTCCAGCCGCCGGGCAGCATGTCGGGCAATCGGCATGACGCATCATGCCGCCACAGCAGCAATGTATCGGGTTCGACGGGAATCCGCGCGCCGAGGCCCGCGATGATCCGCCCCATCACGCTGTTCGGCTCGACGCGCTCGCTCAATCGAAACGGCGGATCGATGAAAACGAGCGCAAAGCCCCGGCCATCAGGCGGCCGGACGGCAGCCGTCTCGGCCGTCCGCGCGACGACGACGACACAATCGGCGTTGATGTCGAGCGCCGCGAGATTGGCTTTCAGGCATTTCAGCGCTTCGGCGTCACTCTCCACAAAGGCGCAGAATGCCGCGCCGCGCGAAAGGGCCTCGATGCCCTGGCTTCCGCCCCCGCAGAAGAGATCGCACACATTTACCGCCGGCAGATGCCCCGGCAGCGCCAACCGCGAGCCGATCCAGTCGAAGAGCGAGCCTTTCACGCGATCGAGTATCGGCCTTGTGCCCGCGCCGCTCGGCGTGATCAGTTTGCGTCCGCGATATTGTCCGGCAATCACCCGCATGAAATACGCGCCTCGCGTCGAAACTCCGTACGATACTATATCGTCGCGAGGCCGGTTTGACGCTGCCGACGGCGCTTCCTAGAATCGCGCCGTCAAAGTCGAGCGGGTGCCGCGATCGAACGGCCCGCCGTCATTCAACTGCATCGAGAGACCGCGTTACGCATGAGCATTCCCGCCGTCAAAGGCACGCGTGATCTGTATCCCGAACTGTACGCGCCGATCCGCCGCATCTTCGATGTCTGGCGGGCTGTCTCGCTGCGCCACGGTTTTGAGCAGTTTGAAGGACCGACGCTCGAGTATCTCGATCTCTACCGGGAAAAGAGCGGCGACGAACTCGTCGGCCAGCTCTTTCGGCTGACCGACAGCGGCGGGCGCGAACTGGCGCTGCGCCCGGAGATGACGCCGACACTCGCGCGCATGGTCGCGGCTCGCATCAACGCGCTGCCCAGGCCGATCAAGTGGTTTTGCATGCCGCGGCTCTTTCGCGGCGAGAACGTACAGCGTGGACGCCTGCGCGAGTTTTACCAGTGGAACATCGACGTGATCGGCACAGCCGATGTCATCGCCGACGCGGAGTGCATTCTCGTCGGCATCGAGGCGCTGCGCGAGCTGGGCCTGACGCAGCGAGACTTCGCCGTGCATATTAGCAATCGGCGGCTCATCGCGGCGATTCTCTCGGCGGGCGGCATTCCCAACGACGCGCACGGCGGGGCCTACGCGATTCTCGACAAGGCCGGCAAGATCGACGAGCGGGAACTGGCCCGCCGCTGGGGCGAGCGTTACGAATCGCATATCGCATTCGATCGGCTGATGGACATGCTTCGTTGCGAAACGCTGGACGCGCTCAGCGCGGCCGTCGCTGAATATGCGTCGTCCGGCGAGGAGATGGAAGCGTCATTTGACGAGACGCGGAGATTATTCGACGCGCTGGGAGACTTCGGCGTCGGCGACTTCTGCCGGCTGAATCTGCGCATCGTTCGCGGGCTGGCCTATTACACCGGGCCGGTGTACGAGTTCTTCGATCTATCCCAGAGCGAGCGGGCCATCTGCGGCGGCGGGCGCTACGACGATCTGCTGGGAAAACTGGGCAAGTCGAAGGAGCCGGCCGTCGGCTTCGGAATGGGTGACGTCGTATTGGCACTCATGCTCAAGGACCGCGGACTGCTCTCGGCCGCCGCCGGTCCCGCGCCGATCTTCGTCGCCGATGCCGCCGAGAACATGCGGCCGATACTGCACGGCATCGTTGCCGGGCTGCGCCGCGCCGGACTGGCCGCTGAGTTCGGCTATCTGCGACAGGCGCTGGGCAAGCAGCTTAAATTGGCGGACAAGCGCGGAAGCGAATTTGCCGTCATTCTCGGCGATGAGACGCAGTCGCGCGGCGTCGTGCAGATCAAGCACATGAAGAGCGGCCAAAGCCGTGAGATCGCGCTGAGCGACTTGCTCGCGCGGCCGGCCGAAGCGCTCAAGCCGCCGAATGATGCGTGATTCGGTCGCGCCGATCGCGATCGTATGATCAGGGCCGTTGGATGAACACTCGCCGCAGCCATTATGAAATGGCATTCGAGGCGCTGCTCGCGCGAAGGGGTATTCCCTGCGTGCCGGTGGAAGATGTCAAGCACCACACGCGTTCAATGACTGGCGCGAAGATGTTTGACTACATCGTGTATCCCAGCGGCGGACCGGCCTGCCTGATCGAAGTGAAAGGCCGCAAGACGCGGCGTTGTGCGTCGGATGATGAGATTCAGGCAAAATCGTGGGTCACGCGCGGCGATCTCGACGGGCTGAGCGCCTGGCAGGCCGTCTTCGGCGACGAGTATGTCGCGATGTTTGCGTTTGCATATTGGCTGGTCGGCGAAGAGCCGCTGTTCCCGCCGGAGGGCGAAGAGACGTTCATCTTCGCGTCTCGCCGCTACGGTTTTCGGCTGGTGCGGCTCGACGACTACATCCGGCATCACAAGCAGCGCTCGCCCAAATGGAACACCGTCTGGGTGCCGAGTGAGCCTTTTCGCGGCATCTGCCGCAGGCTGGAAACGTCGTGGCCGGCCGCGCCGTGTTGAACCGTACAGTGCTTTTTTTGCCAGTCATCCCCGCGAGAATCAGAGCCGCACCGTTCAAAGTCGTGCTGATTGGGAACATGCGATTGCCCTGTCGCGCTCCAGCCGAGTGCCGCTGATATGCCAGTACGGACGATCACAACAAATATGCTGATCTGATTTATCGTCAGCGCCCCGCAGCGACTCATCGGTATGTTGTATTCAGGACAGGCGCTGTATACGCCTTCGAAGCAAAGACATGCCGCCACGCCCACCGCTTTCTGTCGGTCGCGGTTCTGATTCGCACGCGCTGGCGCATCGTGCTCGGTTCTGATCAGCGCGGCTCTGATGGCGCGGCTTCCGCGCCGGGTATCATCGCGCTGAGATACGTAATAAAGTCACTCTTCGTCAACACGCCGACCGTTTTTCCCTTGTCCGTGACGATCAGCGCCGAAGCGCCGAGCGACAGCGCCTTGAACCCCTTGTCGATCTCAAACGATCGATCCATCTTTGGAAACGGCGAGCCCATCACGTCGCCCACCTGCTTGTGCGCGATATCCACATGGTCAAACACCAATTGCATCGCCGTCACTTCCTGGATCGATCCGATGATGCCGCCTTCGTCATCGGCCACGGGCACCTGCGATATGCCGTTGTTCCGCATCAGGTCAATCGCCTTTCGCACCGTGTCCGTCCGGCTGACCGTGATGATCGCGTTTGTCTCGCCCTTGGCTTCGAGAACATCGCCGATCGACATGCCGCGCCCGGGCGGCGCGAGAAAGCCGTACTGCTGCATCCAATCATCATTGTAAATCTTGCTCAGATAGGCGCGGCCCGTATCGGGCAACAGCACGACGACGAGCTTGTCCGCGGGCAGTTCCGCCGCGGCGACCAGCGCGGCGCAGACGGCCGTGCCGCATGAACCACCGACGAGAATGCCCTCTTCGCGCGACAGCCGCCTGGCCATGATGAACGAATCCTTGTCGCTGACGGCGATGACCTGGTCCACGATTTTCAGATCAACCGTGCGCGGCACGAAGTCCTCGCCGATGCCCTCGACCTGATATGACTTCGGCATGGAGCCGGGCGTGTAGATCGAGCCTTCGGGATCAGCGCCAATGATCTTGATGTTCGGGTTTTTCTCTTTGAGATAGCGGGCCGTGCCGCTGATTGTTCCGCCGGTGCCGATGCCGGCGACGAAATAGTCAAGCTTGCCGTCGGTCTGTTCCCAGATTTCCGGCCCGGTCGAGTAATAGTGCGCCGTCGGATTGTTCGGGTTTTCAAACTGATTCGGCTGAAACGCGCCGGGAATCTCCGCCGTCAGGCGATTGGCAACGTTGTAATAGCTCTCCGGATTGTTGGCGCCGACCGTCGGAACGGTGACCGTCTCGGCGCCATAGGCCCGCAGCAGTGCGAATTTTTCCGGCGCCATCTTATCGGGCATCACAAGAATACACCGATAGCCCTTGACCGCTGCCGCCATCGCCAGGCCGGTGCCCGTGTTGCCGCTGGTCGGCTCGATGATCGTTCCGCCGGGCTTGAGCTTTCCTGCCTTTTCGGCTTCTTCGATCATGCGGAGCGCGGGGCGGTCCTTCACCGAGCCGCCAGGGTTCAGGTATTCCACCTTGGCGGCGATGGTGCATTTCAGACCGGCCGTAACGCGATTGAGGCGAACGAGGGGGGTTTTCCCGACGCATTCGAGAATGCTGTTTCGGATTTGCATGAGAGGCGGCCTTCGAGATGTCGAATTGAGACCACGATTGATCGCCGAAAAGCGCGGGGGGTGGCGGCGATCCAGCACGAAATCCTTCTCGCGAAGGGCGTTTTTTCGGCTGAAAGACGCGTCAAAACTAGCGGCATCCGCCGCGAGCTGTCAAGCGTGAATCAAGGCTCGGATTGCGAATACGGCAATCACGCGGAACGATTGAATCGTCGCGGCGTGGTGCATGGCGTACGTCCTTTCGACTGAATCATCCGGCAACCGCATGGCGCGCAAAAAAACCGCCCGCACGAACGGCGGGCGGCCTCTTGAGACATTTAGCAGGGCCGAGGAAGCGGCTCAGCGGCGACGGCCGAAACCGTCGTCGAGACGGCCGTCCTCATCGCCCGTGCCGGCCAGCGGACTCGTCGATGTCACGCCGTCCTTCGCAAAGATGTAGTAGAGCTGGCCTTCGCTATAGGTGAAGCCGGCCATCTGCCCGGCGCGATCGCCGACGCCCATGTAGATGTCCGTTCGCCCCGGCGCTCGTATGGCCGCGCCGCGATCCTGATCCAGCGCGAAGTTCCGAAACGGCCGCGAAGTTTCCCCGCTTTCGTCGGGAATGCGCGTATCCAGAAATGCAACGCAGGCGCGCGGGAAGATATCCTTGTCGGTGGCAATCGAGTGAAACGGCGTGACGCGCCGTCCGAGGCAGCCATAGGGACCGCCGCTCGATTCCTTGAAGAAGATATACCGATCGTTTTGATAGAGGTAGTGATCCATGTCCTGAGGATACTGCTGGAAATGGCGGATCATCGTCGCCAGCGACAGACGATGCCGGTCGATCTTTCCATCGGCGATCAGCATCTTGCCGATCGGCGTGTAGTCGTGGCCGTTGTTGCCGGCGTAGCCGACTTCGTACAGCCGCCCATCAGGCATGCGCAGAAAGCCCGAGCCTTGCACCGTGACGACGTACGCCTCGAACCGATCGCCCAGCCAGGCCAGCTCCTGCCCGTCCATCAGGTGTTGCCGCTCAATCTCTTCGCGCGTGCGCCACGGACCGCCGACCACGTTGCCTTCGCCATCCTTCTGAATGTCGGGCGGCAGCTTGTACAAGGGATAGCGGAAGTGCTCGGTGCGCTCCATGCTGCCATCGAAGATCGGCGAGTAATAGCCGGTAAAGAGCACCGTGCCCTCGTCGTCGCAGCCGATCGACATGTACACGTCAAAGTACTGCTTGATCAGCGCGTTGAGCCGCTCCGGGCTGTCGGCCTGTTCGATCACTTCCAGAAACAGCGCGAGCGTCGTCACGGCCTTTTCATGCGTGATCGGTCCCATCGGGAAATACTTGCGGCTCGACGGCGCCTTGAGATAGGCGATGCTCTCGTTGACGGCCTCGCGCAGACCGATGCCCTTGGCCTTGTACCAGCCGTCGCCGAAGTTTGGATATTGTGATTCGTCGGTCAGCTTTCGCAGCGCGAACTGCCCCGGCGGCAGCGGACGATCGTAGTTTTTCTCGATCTGCGTCATCGGGAGCGGCTCGATCGGCTTCTGGCAGGCCGCGAGTCCGACCAGCAGCGCACCCGCAAGGCACGCGGCCAAGCCGCTGCGCCGCGTCAACACGAATAGGCACTG
>CAZRFP010000035.1:0-29614 GCA_964599535.1 uncultured Planctomycetaceae bacterium | reverse complement strand
CGCTCTCGGCCCGGCGGCCCGATAATACAAAGATACAACATGCCACGAAGATGGCAACACTTTTCTCAAATTTTATTTTTGATGATTGTTCGCGCGCAAGCCCCGCGATGCTTCAAGCACCGATCGGAAGTACCGATGGTCGACGGCCGGCCCGTCACGATCACGCGCCGTCAAGAACAGATGTGAACCACATGCTCAATCACTACTTGCTCAGGTCGTAACACACGATCCGCACGAGGTTTCGCACATACAGCCGGCCATCCACCAGCGTCGGCACCGTCCAGCAGCGGTCGTCGAGCACCTGCGCCTTGCCCGTCGCCTTGAACCCCTCGGCCGTGGCGAGGCCGACTTGCAGGCGGCCGTCCTCCGTCAGCGTGACGAGATATTCCGAGGCAAGCAGCACGGTGCCGTTGGCCCCGCGCTCCTGCCAGTGCCGCTCGCCTGTCATGAAGTCGACGCACTTGAGCGCCCGCTCGTCGAAGGCATAGAGCTTGCCCTCGTAGAGCACCGGCGTCTGAAACTTGTTGAGCATAACCTTGCTCTGCCAGACTTCCTTCGCCGCCAGCTTGTCGCCCTCTTTCGACAGCTTGTACACGCCGCAGCCGGTGCGATAGCCCGAGCCGAGCCAGAGATGGCCGTCGTGATAGATCGGCGTGGCCGCATTCACTTTCCAATCGGTCTTCCAGGGGATATGCAGCACCTCGCGCCCGGTGCGCACGTCGGCCACGATCGCGCCATTGCCGAGGAAGGCGCAGACATAGTCAACGCCGTCAAACGTGAAGGGGTACGGCGTGGAATAGCCCGAATCCGCATCGTTGCCGCAGTGCCACACTTCGCGGCCGGACGACTTGTCCAGCGCGCGCAGCGCGCCGTCCTTACCGCCCGTCGCCACGATCGCCAGGTCACCGTGAATGAGGATCGACCCGGAATAGCCCCACTGCGGCTTGTGGCCATATTCGCGCGACCAGACTTTCTCGCCATCGGCCGCCTTGAAGCAGGCCACCGTGCCGCGCGCGCCCATGATGTAGACATGGCCGTCGTGAATCGTGGGCGTTCCCCGTGCGCCGTCGCCCCATTCGTTCTTGTACTGGTCCTCGATGCGCGCCTTCCAGACGATGGAGCCGTCGTCGTTCTTGAGGCAGAAGAGCGTCTGGGCGTCGCCATCGATGCCGCAGGTGTAGAGCCGATCGCCGACGACGGAGATGCCGCTGTAGGCCGAGCCGATGGGCCGCTCCCAGAGCTTCTTCGGTTCCGACTTGAATAGCGTCTTAAAATTTCGTTCGGTGCTGGCGCCGTTGTGATTCGGTCCACGCCAGTTCGGCCAGTCGCCTGCCGTGACGATGCCCTGTGCGGTGAACAAGATGAACATCGTGATCGCGCCGACGCGCCCGCTGAATGTGAACATGGGAATCTCCGTGTGTCTGCCGAGGCGAACGGATCGCCTGAATTGTCGGCGAATGCTAGCGCGCCGGGCACGCGGCGGCAACCGGCGTCATTCTCGCGCTCGCCCTGTTACGACGACTTCCCCTCACCCGCTTTCTGACAGCGGGCGCATCCGGTATCCTGCGGCGACATATGAATGCGGGCGAATGGCAACTCAGACGCGAGATGTGCGACGTCGGGCGGCGGATGCACGCGGCCGGTCTCGTCGCAGGCACCGACGGCAACATCTCCGCGCGCGCCGGCACGGACCGCATGCTCATCACGCCGAGCGGTTCGTGTCTGGGACGGCTGGAGCCGGGCGACATCGCCGTCGTAAATCTGCGCGGCGACGCGATGCCCGGCTCGACGAAGCCGTCAAGCGAGCGCTGGATGCACCTGTGTGCCTACGCCGTGCGCTGCGACGCGCTGGCGGCCATCCACGCCCATCCGCCCACGGTCATCGCGCTGACACTGGCGGGCATCGAGATCGACCCGTGCGCGCTGCCCGAGATCATCATCGCATTTGGGCGCGTGCCGGTGACGGCCTACGCCACGCCGGCCACGCCGCAGGGGGCCGACGTCATTCGCGACTGGATCGGCCGATACGACGCCCTCGTGCTCGATCGGCATGGCTCCTTCACGATCGGCCGATCGCTCTACGATGCGCTGGACAAGCTGGAAAAACTGGAGCATGGAGCCGATGTGCTTCACAAGGCCCATCTAATCGGGTCGATTCGCACGTTGCCGCCGGACGAAGTGGCGAAGCTCGCGGCGCTGCGAGAGCGCTTCGGACTGGGCCGCGCCGATGATGTCGCGCCGCGCTGCCTGCCGCCGGGATCGGCGATTCCGAAAATCACGCGCGGACCGGACGGATATTAGCGGCCTTTTTGCACACGCGTTTCGATGAGTTCCGTTCGGAATATTTGCGCGAGAACATCTTCGTCAAAGTGTGTTTCAGCTTCCGCGCTTTTCGGCGATAACGAGGCGGAGAATCTCTTCCAGCGGCGTCTTCGGCTCATAGCCAATGATCTCATGAATCCGCTCAAGGCAGGGAATGCGCCGCATCATGTCGTCGAACGGCCGACCGTAGGCCTCTTCGTAAGAGAGATGTACCTTCTCGCTGCGGCTGCCCGTCATGGCGATGACCATATCGGCCAGTGCCTCGATCGTAATTTCCTCGGTCGAACCGATGTTGTACACACGGCCGAACGCCGTCGAGCACTGCATGAGATCAATGACGGCCTGAACGACGTCACCGACGAATCCGAAGCAACGGGCCTGCTTACCGGTGCCGTAGATGGGCAGGGGTTCGTTTCGCAGCGCCCGCTCGACGAAGCGGGGAATCACCATGCCGTATTGCCCGGATTGACGCGGACCCACCGTGTTGAAAAATCGGGCGACGATGACGGGCAGTCCGTACTGCTGAAAATACGCCAGCCCGAGAAACTCATCGATGGCCTTTGAACAGGCATAAGACCAGCGCGAGTATCGCGTCGCCCCGAGAACGGTGTCGTCGTCTTCGCGAAAGGGAACCCTCTCGCTCTTGCCGTAGACCTCGCTGGTGGAGGCGAGCAGAATCGGCTTGCGAAACTTGTTGGCGACATTCAGAAGGATTTCCGTGCCGTGGATGTTCGTCTCAATCGTGCGCACCGGCTGATCGACGATCAACTGCACGCCGACGGCCGCCGCAAGGTGGAAGATCATGTCGCACTGTTCGGCCAGCACGTGCATCGTGGCCTCGTTGCGCACGTCGTCCATGACAAACTGAAAGCGGGAGCTGCGCATCGCAAGGGAGATGTTGTCGATACGGCCGGTGCTGAGGTCATCGATCGCGATGACGTGATGGCCGAGATCGAGCAGTCGCTCGGCCAGGTGTGATCCGATGAAACCCGCTCCGCCGGTGATCAGTGCTCTCATGCTGGCACGCTTAATCCTGAGTTTCGGTACGCTGCGCGGGGTCTGCACTGGCGAGACGCCGGTGCCACATCCTACTTCACACCGGCGAGACGCCGGTGCCACAGTGCTGACTCTTTTTCATTCAATCACTCGCGGCGGCCGACGAGGACGATGCCGAGCGCATCCGCCAGGCGCAGCGTCTCTTCCTTGTGCAGCACAAGCGTTTTGCCGGCTTCGATCACCAGGGCCGCGCCGCCGTGCTTCGCCAGCTTTTCGATTGTGTTCGGTCCGATCGTCGGCACGTCGAAGCGCATGTCCTGATTCGGCTTGGCCGTCTTCACCAGCACCCAGCCGCCTTTCTTGCAGAGCGAGCCGGCACGCTCGATCATCTTGTCGGTGCCCTCGATCGCCTCGATCGCGACGATGTCTTTTCGATGCACCGCGACCGCCTGGCCGACATCGAGCCGGCCCATCTCGCGTGCGATGCGCCAGCCCAGTTCGGCATCGGCGGCCTGCGAGGCCGAAAGGTCGCGCCGCGTCAAAACGCCTTCGGGAGCCATCGCATCGGCGCAGTATTGTGTCGAATCAATCAGTGTCACGCCCTTGCGCCCCATCGCATCCGCCACGGCCGACAGCAGCGTATCATTTCGCCGATCGCGCGTCGCGAAGAACCACACGCGAATGCTAGCCCAGTCCGGCCAATATACCAACGCCTGTTTCCAGATCGGCAGCTCCACGATTTGCGCCTTCCGTACGCGGCCGGCCATGATTGCATGCGTAGCGCCCTCGCGTCGAAAGATGCGAATCCACCGCCCCAGCCGGGCGATGCCGGCCTGATGGTAGGTGTCGACTAACCCCCGTATTGCGGGATCGTGCGTGCCGCGCAGCCCGACGGCCACCACGCGCAGGCCGGCCGCCCGCGCACCGCGCGCGACGAGCATCGGAAATTCGCCCTCGCCGGCGATGAGGCCCAGCGTGCCGCCGTGTTGGTCCATACAAATGCGTTCCCGCAGCAGCAGCGATCGCGGCGCGGACGCCGTATCGCTATTCGCCCAATCATACCACAAGTTCCGTCAGGCGCGATCTTTGAAACCAGACGGCCGCCGCACTAGGATAGCGGTAATGGCTGATCGGTCATGCGACGACAGCCGCGTATCGGTCGCCACGCCAGCGCGGCAGCGCGATCAGCCCGACTTTCACCAGCGCCAAGACACGACATCGGCAACGTCAGCATGGTTCAACTGCCCCAGATCAAGACGCCCGACGAGAAACCCGAAACGGCGGTTGGCAGCTATTTCGTTGCGAACTACCCGCCGTTTTCGGTTTGGTCGCCCGAGCATGTGCCTGCCATTCGATCGGCACTTGCCGAGGCGCGTTCCGATGCGCCGAACACCGCGCCGCCGCTGGGGCTGTACTTGCACATCCCATTTTGCCGCAAGCGGTGCAAGTTCTGCTATTTCCGCGTCTATACCGATAAGAACGCAAGCGACGTGGATATCTACTGCGACGCGCTGGCCCGCGAGATCGAGATGTACTCGAAGTGTGCTGCACTGGCCGGCCGGCAGTTTGAGTTTGTTTATTTCGGCGGCGGCACTCCATCGTTCCTCAGCGAGAAGCAGTTGCTCAGGCTGATCGAACGGATCAACCGCAACTGGCGCTGGGATGCCGCGCGTGAAGTCACGTTTGAATGCGAGCCGGGCACACTGAAGAAGCACAAGCTCGAAGCGATCCGCCAGATCGGCGTCACGCGCTTGTCGCTCGGCGTCGAGCATTTTGATGACGAAGTGCTCGAAAACAACGGCCGGGCGCACCATTCCGCCGAGATATTTCAAGCATGGGAATGGGCGCGAGAGATCGGCTTTCCGCAGATCAACATCGACCTCATCGCAGGCATGGTCGGCGAGACGGATGAAAAATGGCGTGCAACCGTCGAGCAGGCGCTCGAGCTCGAGCCGGACAGCCTGACGATCTATCAGATGGAAATGCCGCATAACACCGTGCTCTCGCGCGAGAGCAAATCGACCGGCCAGGCGGTGCCGATTGCCGACTGGCCGAAGAAGCGGACATGGGTCGATTATGCCTTCCGGCAGTTTGAATCGCGCGGTTATGTGGTGTCGAGCGCGTATACACTGGTGAAACCATCGGAACGGTCGGGGTTCGTCTATCGTGACTCGCTGTGGCACGGCGCGGACATGATCGGCACGGGCGTCGCCTCCTTCTCGCACTTTGCCGGCGTTCATTATCAAAATGTCGATGGGTGGGAAGAATATGTCGGCCGTTGTCAGGCCGGCGAACTGCCGATCCATCGCGCGCTGCCGGTCACGCCGCATCAGCGGCTGATCCGTGAGCTGGTCTTGCAGCTCAAGACCGGACGGCTGGATGCGTCCTATTTCCGTGGGAAATTCGGCGTCGATATCGCCGCGGAATTTCGCGATGCACTCGATTCGCTCGTCGCCGAGGGGTTCGCGGAGGTCGACGGCAACGACATCCGCCTGACGCGCTCGGGCTTGCTCGTGGTGGATTCGCTGTTGCCGAGATTTTTCGAAAGTGAACACCGGGGCATTCGTTACACATAGAATCATGGCTCGATACGTCATTCGCCCCGGCTCTCGTTCTCCATTGCAAGCTTGATTTGACATGACCAACATCCCTCCAGACACAGTTGCACACGTTCACGCCATCGAGAACTCCCGGCTCGCCCTGGAGCACCTGTCGGGCTTTTTCTTCGGACCCCGGCTTTCGGAATCGGCATTTGAAGTCGCGCCGGATGAAGTGCCGCCGCCGTTCGATGCGCTGCTTGTTCATCGCGAACACATGACGAACGCCCTCGGACGATTTCACGGCGCGCCGCCGGCGCTCGAAGTCATCGAGGATCGGCTTGACGGCGACATTTATCAGCGAAAGATCCTGCTCACCGTCTCCGGCACGAATCATGTCATCGAAGTCGGCATCGTGCGGATTGCACTTCACTACACGCCCGAAGACGTTCGACGGGAAATACTGGAGCGCCGACAGCCTCTGGGCGACATTCTGATCCGGCACAACGTTCTGCGCAGCATCGAGCCGAAGTGGTATTTCCGATTCGATGGACCGCCGGCGCTCTTCGCGGCGTTTGACCGGCCGATCGACGGTCCGCTGTATGGCCGCGTCGGTGTGATTCACTGCAACGGCGAGGCCGCGATCGAACTTCTGGAAGTCGTCAGCGGCGACAAAATGGGGTAATCCGCTCGGAATGGCCGAAACACCGATTCACATCTACGATACGCATTCACTCTTTTGCGGCGAATCCGAGCGTGGATCGCCGCGCGTTTTCAACGGACGGTAGCATGTCATCCGCACACGAAGTCATCGTCATCGGCGGCGGGCCGGCCGGCGCGACCGTCTCCACGCTGCTCGCGAAGCGCGGGCGACGCGTGCTGCTGCTCGAGCGGTCGAAGTTTCCACGCCACCATATCGGCGAATCGCTCATCCCCTATACCTACTTCACGCTGGAAAAACTGGGCATGCTGGACAAGCTGCGCAAAAGCGACTTTGTTGTGAAGCAGAGCGTGCAGTTTGTCTCGTCGAGCGGCAAGGACTCAGCGCCGTTTTTCTTTCCCGATCTGGACCCCAGCGAATGGTCCTCCACCTGGCAGGTTACGCGCTCGCGATTCGATCAGATGATGCTCGACAATGCCCGTGAATGCGGCGTCGAAGTCATTGAGCAGGCAGCCGTCAAGCAGGTCATTTTCGAAAACGATCGCGCCGTCGGCGTCGAGGCCGTAATCGGCGGAGCGACACGAACGATCCTCGCCCCCGTGACGGTCGACGCGACCGGCCAATCGGCGCTCATCGCGCGGCACCTCAAGCTGCGCTACGGCGACGAGAAACTCAAGAACGCCGTCATCTACAGCTATTGGAAAAACGCCATCCGCGACGAGGGCCGCAACGGCGGCGCGACGCTGGTCATCGCGCTGCCCGGCACGCAGGGCTGGTTCTGGTTCATTCCTCTGGAAGACAACATCACCAGCATCGGCGTGGTCGCGCCGCCGGACTTTGTCTATAACGGCCGCGGCGATGATGCCGGCGCGATTCTGGACGATCTCATTGCCGGCACGCCCGGTCTGGCACGCCGGCTTGTCGGCGCCGAGCGCGTCAAGCCGATCTACACGACGGCGGACTTTTCGTATCGCTCGCGCCGCGCGGCGGGCAACGGCTGGGTGCTCGTGGGTGATGCGTTCGGCTTTCTCGATCCGCTTTATTCTTCGGGCGTTATGCTCGCCCTGAAATCCGCCGAACTGGCGGCCGAGTCGATCGAAACGGCCCTTGCGGCCGGCGATTTGTCGGAGGCGGCCTTGGGGACGTTTGGTCCGCGCGTGGCCGAGGGGATGCAGCGCATCCGCATGTTGGTCTACGCTTATTACGATCCGGACTTCCGCATGGGGGCGTTCGTCCGGCAATATCCGCATCTGAAGAGCGCCATCACACGGGTTCTGGTCGGCGATGTTTTTGAGGATGACCTTTCCGAGTTGTTTGTTACACTTAGCCGCCACCTGACGCTTCCGCCGGAAATCAGGATCGAGGAGTCGGCGCACGCGTGATGAGGCTGATTGCCATATTCATCTTCCTGCTGCTCGTGGCGGCCCATCAGGACTTCTGGTGGTGGCACACGCACGAACCGCTGATTTTCGGGTTTATTCCCATCGGCCTTGCCTGGCACGCGGGTATCTCGCTTTCCGCCGCGGCACTCGGCGCGTTTGCCGTCAAGTTCTGCTGGCCGACGGAGATCGAACAGTCCGTCACGTCAGACACATCCACACCTGAAACGATGCGCCGCGAAGGCCCGGAGAACTCGTGAACGCCGGTCAAATCTCCTTCTGCGTCATCGTTGTTTACATGACCATGCTGATCGGGATCGGCGTGATCACGCGAAGGCTTTTTCGCGGAACGACCGCGGACTACTTCGTCGCGTCGCGCGGCATCGGCTCGTTTCTGCTGCTGATGTCGCTCTTCGGCACGACGATGACCAGCTTCGCCATCATCGGCAGCAGCGGCGAGGCCTTCAAGAGCGGCATCGGCGTCTATGGGCTGATGGTCTCCTGGTCGGGCATTTTTCATTCTTTCTGCTTTTTCTTCGTCGGCATCAAGTTGTGGTCATTCGGGGCGCGCTACGGCTATCAAACGCAGATTCAGTTCTTCCGCGATCGCTTCGAATCCGACAAGATCGGCCTGCTCCTCTTCCCCGTGCTGGTCGGACTCGTGACGCCGTACATTCTCATGGGCATCATCGGCGGCGCGACGGCCATGGAGAGCATCACCGCCGGCGCGTTCCCGAACGCATTTTCCCATACCAACGGCGGGCTGCCCTTCTGGTTGAGCGGCCTGATCATGTGCGTCGTCGTGCTGATCTACATCTTCTTCGGCGGCGTGCGCGGGGCGGCCTGGGCCAATGCCGTTCAGACAGTCCTCTTTATCGCGCTAGGCATAGTAACGTTCTTCGTCATTGCCGATCGGCTCGGCGGCCTGAAAGAGGCCACGCAGGCCGTCGTCGAGAATAATCCGTCTTATCTCAAGCTCGATGCGACCGAGCAGGATCATCAGATCTACGAACAGCGCATGGCCGAATTCAAGGCCGGCACGTCGAAGGCGCCGCCGCGCGAGGTCGACGAGATTCCACCGCTGAAGTTCATGACGTATATCTTCATCCCGTTCAGCGTGGCGATGTTTCCGCACTTGTTTCAACACTGGCTCACGGCGCGCAGTGCGCGGGCGTTTAAGCTCAGCGTCGTCGTGCATCCGCTGCTGATGATGCTCACATGGCTGCCATGCGTGCTGATCGGCGTGTGGGCGACGTCGGCGCTGATGCCCGACGGCTCGCTCGTCGTGCCGCCCGGCGTGCCGGAGAATGCGGTGCTGCCGATCATGGTGCGTAAGTTGTCAACGCCGATCATGGGCGGGCTGCTGACGGCCGGCGTGCTGGCGGCCATCATGTCCAGCCTGGATTCACAGTTTCTCTGTCTCGGCAGCATCTTCACGAACGACATCGTCGGCCATTATATCGGCCACGATCGCTTCACAGACCGTCAGAAGCTGCTGATCGGGCGCGCGTTTATCGTGCTGATCGTCGCAACGTGTTATATCGTCTCGCTTTATCTGCGACGCGCAAGCGTGTTTGCATTGGGGACGTGGTGCTTCACGGGCTTTGCATCGCTCGCGCCACTGGTGTTTGCGGCGATCTACTGGAAGCGCGTGACATACGCCGGCGCCTTCGCCTGCGTCGTCACCGCGGCCGCCACCGGGCTGTATTTCTTCAGCAAGTCGGACCTGAAAAGCAAGGGGGATTATCTGATCGGCGGGATGATGCCCGTTGCGTTTGTCTTCGCGGCATCCACGGCGGCGTTGATCGCCGTATCGCTGATATCGCGGCCGCCTTCCGACGGGACGATCCGCAAGTTCTTCTCGCAGGCCTGACAGAGTGACGATTCGGCGGTGACGGCGGCATCGTGCCGCGCTGACCTCACTCCGGCTTTTTCACTTCTCCGTTGGCCGTTCGCTCCTGCGTGATGCGACGCAGCATGGCGAGCACGTTGTCTACGTCCAGCGGCTTCTTGACGATGGTGTATGCCGTGCGCCTGACCGCTTCGTTGGCGAGCTTTTCGAACTCCGACTCGTTGCCGGTCATCATGATGGCGACGGCCGTCGGCGTGATTCTGCGGATGGCAAGATACAACTCAAGCCCGTTCATGATGGGCAATTGCACGTCAATGAAGACAACATCGAATCGAATCTGCTCGACAAGTTCGAGCGCATCATGCGGCGAGCCTGCGACACTCACGCGGAAGCCGTCGTTCTTGAGTGAATTCTGAAGCATCTCCGCAATTTGTTCGTCATTCTCGACGATCAGTACGGCCGCGTCGCGCACTTCGCCGATCATGGCGACGACCTTCTGCACGTCGAGCGGCTTGGGCAGAAAGGCGATAGCCCCTTCTTCAAGAGCGGCCTGCTTGAGGTCATCGACGCTGTAGGCGCTCATCATGATGACGCGCACGCCCTCGCGGTGGCGGCGAATTCGCCGAAAAGCCTCGACGCCGTTGATGCCCGGCATGCGCACGTCCATCAGAATGACGTCGAAGCCGTGCTGTTCGCAAAGCGAGACGGCCTCTTCGCCGGTCGAAGCCGTCGTCACGCGATAGCCTTCCTCAAGCAAAATATCGGAAAGCGTGATGCGCATGTTCTTTTCGTCGTCGACGATGAGAACGCTCGTTTCCTTCACTGGCGCCGCAAGTGTCATCATGTCGTCACTCCATCTCCGCGTTTACGACGCGCGAGGCAGGCGAATCAGAAACGCCGCTCCCGGCCGGCCGTCGTCGTGATATTCTATCGCCCCGCCATGCTTCTCGATAATCTGCCGGCAGATCGTCAGCCCGAGGCCCGTGCCTTTGGCTTTCGTCGTAAACAACGGCTCAAAGAGTCGCTTGCGCTGATCGGCCGCGATGCCCGAACCGCTGTCACGAAACAGGATCGTATCATAATCGTCTGTCCGGCGGGCATCCACGACGATTTCACCGCCCTCGCCCAGTTCGTGCAACGCGTTTGTCACCAGGTTTGACAAGACCTGCCGAAGCTGGCTCGGATCGACCGTGACCACAAACGGGTCAGGCCGGAGATCCTTCCGTAATACAACGCCCGCATGTTTCGGCGAGGCCTGGAAGATCGAATCAAGAATCTCTCCAAGATTCACCGACTGTTTCTCCGGCTCCTTCGCGCGGGTCATTTCCATGAGGTTCGAAATAATCCGCTCTGATGTTTCAACTTCCTGTTCGATGATCGACAAATACTGTGAGAGCTTGTCATCCTGATCGCCGGCGCGGCGCTTCAGAAAGTACGCCGCGTTGCGAACCGCGCCCAGCGGATTTCGCAGCTCGTGCGCGATGCTGGCCGAGACCTGGCCGATCGTCGCCAGTCGCGTCTTCAGCACCAGCTCATCGCGAAGTCTTGCAAGCTCTGCTTCGATGCGCGCGTTCTCCTGGGACTGGTGATCGAGCAGCGCCTGCTTGGCGGCGAGAACGGCCTGCTCGGCGCGCTTGCGGTCGTCGATGTCAGTCACCGTGCCGACCCATTCGCGGATCGTTCCGTCGCTGTTGCGCAGCGGAACGGCACGTATGTTGAAGTAGTGATATGAATCCGATGGCGCATGGCGCATCAGGCCATCGCTCTCGTAAGTCGTCCCGTTTGCGATCGCATCACGCCACGCCGATAGCACGCGCTCGCGATCGTCGTGGTGTATTGCCTCGAACCAGCCCCAGCCCCGGTGTTGCTCCCAAGTCTGTCCCGTGAACGACTGCCACGAAAACTGAGGCTCAACGAATCGGCCGTCCGCGTCTGAAGTCCAGACAATCGATGTGAGCGCGCTGACCAAGGCGCGATAGCGCTCTTCGCGCTCGCGAATCGCCTCCTCGGCCATCTTGCGCTCAGTGATATCAAGGCAGACGCCGATCGCCTCGATGGGCCGGCCGTCGGCATCGCGAACGAAGTCGGCCTCTTCGCGCAGCCATCGCACCGCGCCGTCCGGGCGAATGATGCGATGGTCGACGCTGTAACGCTTTTCGCCGCGAATCGAGGCCTGAAACTCCCGTGCCACCAGTTCGCGATCATCGGGATGCACAAGAGAAAAGAACGTCTCAAGCCGTTCGTCGAACTCCTCGGTCGATAAACCGAGAATTCTGTAGCAGCCGTCAGACCACTGCAGTCGGCCCTCAACAGCCGGATCGGACCGCCAGCTACCGATCTTTGCGACTTCTTGCGCCCGCGTCAGGAAGGCTTCGCTTTCGCGAAGCGCCTGCTCCTGTTTCACGCGCTCGCTGATATCGCGAAGTATGACCGTAAAGTAGTTGCGTCCGCCAATGTTCATCTGCGAAATAGACGCTTCGATGGGAAACTCCTCGCCGCTGGCGCGCAGACCGCTGATGCTGCCGAGCGCCCCCATGCGGCGGCTCGTGATGCCGGTCTCGCGGAATGCCTGAATATGCGCGGCATGCGTCGCACGAAAGCGCGCCGGAATAAACGTCTCGATGTTCTTGCCGATCGCAGACGCCGCGCTAATGGCAAACATCTTCTCCGCCGCCGAGTTGAACAGCACGATGCGATGGTCGTCGTCAACGGTGACGATGCCGTCCATTGCCGATTCGACAATGCCGGCGAACCGCGCGCGGCCTTCCGCCAGCTCGCGCTCCGCCTGCTTCAGCGCCGTGATGTCCGTAAACGTGCCGATCGCGCCGATGATCTCGCCGCGCTCATTCGTAAACGGCACTCCGCAGATGATGACGGTTCGACGCCCGCCGCGACGACCGATCAGTTCGATCTCATACGTCGTTGCTTCGCCTCTCACTCGACGGACCATCTCCCGTTCCGTCACCGCGCGCCCCGCCTCATCGTAAAAGTCATGCACTCGAAACTGCTTCAGTTCCTCCTCGCCTTCGACTTCGAGCATTCTGCACATGGCGGCGTTGGCATAAACCGTCTGAAAATCCGGCGTGATCTGCCAGATACCGACCGAACCGTTGTCTGCAATGCCTCGGAATCGGGCTTCGCTCTCGCGAAGTGCGGCCTCGGTGTGTTTAAGAATCGAAATGTCAAGATTCACGCCGCGAACATATGACGCTCTTTCATTCGTTTCCGGCGCGGCGATGCCGCGAGACAACAGCCATCGATAGGTGCCGTCCTTGTGTCGCAGGCGAAAGTCCAGTTGAAAAACGTCGTTTGGATTTTCTCGAAATGCCTGAACGGCGCTCCAGGCGCGCTCGCGATCTTCCGGATGAAGAAGTTGATCCCATGTATCGATCGATTGCGGCAGTTCGCCCGGATCATACCCAAGTTGTCGCATCCACTGCGGCGAAAGGAAGACCCAGTTCGTCTCCGGCTCCCATTCCCAATGGCCGACCTGCGTCGCTTCGATCGTCGCCAGCAGCCGATCCTCGCTCTCGCGAGCGATTCGTTCAGCCGCTCTCGACGCGGTCATGTCCTCGATCATTCCGAATGCGCCGACAACGCGCCCCGTCTCACCGCGGATCGCCTCGGTCCAGATTCTGATAATCCGCACGACGCCGTCCGGCGTGTTCAATCTCGTCTCGACGCCGAGGTTTGCCGCGCCCATCAGCGCGTCGTCGAAGACGCGCGCGAGATCGGCCAGACCGCGAGCCTCGTTAACGGGAATCTTCGCATGGAGGATCTGAGCGGCCGGAATGCCAACGATCAGCTCAGCGGCCGCATTCCAGATTTGCACTTCCGCGCGATCGTTCACCGCCACAACGCCCAGAGGCGAAGTGTCGACCATCGTCGATAGCAGATCATTTGTGCGACGAATTTCCGACTCGGCGCGCTTTTGGCGGCTGATGTCTACATCCATGCACACGAAACGCGCCGCGCCCTGTTCCATCGGAATCATGAACACGGTCGAAAGGCATATGCCGGTGGAGCCGTCGCGACGTGCAAACCGAAACTCGGCCGGACCGATGCTGCGTTGTGTTTTCTTGATTTCAAGCAATGAGGCACGAAACGTCGCCTCATCTTCGTCCGACAAATTCAATTCATTCAGGCGCTTGCCGAGCGCCTCCGCGCGCGTCCAGCCGAAGGTTGCCTCTGACGCTTTGTTCCAATAGACCACGCGGCCTTCTTCGTCGTACCACTGCACCGCCACGTTTGGCGTATTTTCAATGCAGGCCCTGAGTCGCTCCTCGCTGAGTTCCAGCGCCGCCAACCGTCGACGGTGCTCGCTGAGCAGACTGTCCAGCGCGAGTAGCGCCGGAATCAGAAGCGCCGAAACCGCCAGGCCGGGCAGTTCGTCAAGCGGCAGGCTGAACGTGAACGGCAGAACACGAAAGCCATCTCTCTCGATCGCCTGCGTATAGCCTTGCCGATACGCCATGAGAAGTATCAGCACGGCAAGAAGCAACACGCGCCGATCGCGCGACCGATAAGCGATGACGCACGTCAGCCCGGCAGCGGCGATGCGCACAAGGATGGAGATGGCAATCCACAGACTCATTCAGTTACTCCGCAGTCCATCGCTTCCGCACCCTCTGGCCAAAGGGGCACGCAACGATCCGACTCGTCGCGTCTTGAATCAGCCGCGAGTTATGGCTCATTGCCCATAATCCACCGCTTCGAGCCGACTCGGGCCATGTCATATACTCAGACAGAGTGCCTACAATTTAATTTAGATGCCCGGTGGCGTCGATGAGTATCATCGATCAGAATACGGGCTATACCTGATAACGAATTCTGGATCAACCGGACCGACCGTCCAGAAATCACGTATTCAATCACGCCCCGTTGGAGGGCCGCTTCGAAGGGCTGGTAACGTTGGCGACGCTGCGAGAACAAGAACGATTCTCCCGAATTCTCGTTGTCGAGGATAACGCATCGCAGCGCGCTACGATCAGCGCTATCCTGGAGCAGGAAGGCTTCCACCCCATCACGGCTTCGGACGCTCAAGAGGCTCTCGTGGCTGTTCAACAGCAGAGCTTCGGAGTGGCGATTCTCGATTTTCGCCTGCCGGGCATCAACGGCGTGCAACTTCTTGAACGCATCAAGGCGCTGAACGGGCGCGTTCGAGCGATCATTCATACGGGCTATGGTTCATTCGATTCGGCCAAGGACGCCGTCAACCAGGGCGCTTTTGCCTACGTCGAAAAAGGGCGCGATCCCGGCGAATTGCTGCGCCACGTTCATCGCGCCGTTCAGTCTCATTATGAGAAATACGCCGCCGATCTGGAAGCGGCCATCGCCGAACGAGCGGCATCGCTTCGCGAGAGCGAAGCGCGCTATCGCGGCCTGGTCGAGCTGTGCCCGGAGGGCATCGCGATTCATGACGAGTCGGGCATTATTTATGCGAATCCGCTTGCGGCCAGGCTTCTGGGGGCGCCGACGCCCGCGGACCTGACAGGCCGGCACCTCACGGAGTTTATCAGCACCGATGAGCGACATATCGTTCGCGAGCGGCTGGCGCGCATCGTCAATGAGAAGTCGTCGCTGGCGATCGGCGAATACACGCTCACTCCGAGCAGCGGCGAAAAGGCCGTCGTTGAAATTCTCGGCGTGTATGACAGGGTCGATGGGCGGCCCGCCGTGCAACTGCTCCTGCGCGACTTGACGGAGCGCAAGCGCGCCGAGGAAGAGCGGCGCCTTTTCGATGCCCGAGTGCGCGAGGCCCAGAAAATGGAGACCGCCGGCCAACTCGCGGCCGGCATCGCGCATGACTTCAATAATCTGCTGACGGTGATTCTCGGCAATTCCGAGCTGCTCAAGGACAAACTCGAGCGAGGCCACAACCTTGACGATGGCGATACGCCGCTGATCGAACAGATCGATCAGGCCGGGCAGCGCGCCGCTGCGCTGACATCGCGCCTGCTGACATTCAGCCGACGGCAGCCCGTCAATCTGAGACAACTGACCATCGGCCGCGTCGCGAGCGATCTGGAGGATATCATTCGCCGGCTGCTGGGCGAGACGATCTGTTTTTCGCTGACGGTGAATGATGGCGACGCGCCGATCGTCGCCGATCCGTCGCAGCTCGAACAGGTCATTCTGAACTTCGCCCTGAATGCGCGCGACGCCATGACCGACGGCGGAACGTTCTCCATCGAGATTGACCATTGCCGTCCGAACGATGACTTGCGCGCGCAACGACCGGAACTTCGCCACGAGTCGTACGTGCGGCTGGTCGCGGCCGACACCGGAACGGGCATTCTGCCCGAGACGCTTGAGCGCGTCTTCGAGCCATTCTTCACCACCAAGCCCGCCGGAAAAGGCACTGGGCTGGGACTGGCGTCGGTTTATGGGATCATCCATCAGGCGGGCGGCTGCGTCAGCGTATCGAGCGAATGGGGCGTCGGCACGACTTTTACGGTGTATTGGCCCGTCAGCAAAGGGCTGTGCGAAAGCGCTGATGGCGGCGTAATCACATCTACCCCGGATCTGACCGGTACCGTGCTGATTTGTGAAGATGATGATCTCGTGCGCGGCGTTACGCGACAGCTCTTGGAGACGAACGAATTCTCGGTTTATTGCGCTTCGACGGCCGCCGAAGCGCTGCGAATCTGCCAAACGCGCGGACGGGAAATCGATCTGCTCTTATCCGACATCCTTCTGCCTGATTTGCGCGGCCAGGAACTGGCCGAGCGCGTGCAGAGACTGAATCCCGGTATTCGCATCATCCTGATGTCCGGCTGCGCGACGGATGATGCCGCGCACACCGGCGAAATCGCACCTGGATTCACGGTGCTGACGAAGCCCTTCAAGCCCGGCGAGTTGATCGAGCGCGTCCGCAAGTGCCTGTCCGGCAAGCGCGAAAAAGCCGCCACGGCGTGAAGTCGCCCTCTAATCCGACCATCATGGCATTCAAGAGATGTGGCTACTCGGTGCTTGCCAGGCGGCGGCCGGACTTCAGCGCCATCGCAAGATGAACGAGATCAACGACGGACTCCACGCCGACTTTCTTCATCGTGTTGGCGCGATGCACATCGACCGTCTTGGGGCTTAGGCCAAGCTGATAGGCTATTTCTTTGGTGCTCTTGCCCTCGACGAGCAGATCGGCCACCTCGCGTTCTCGCGGGCTAAGCCGCGCGAAACGACCGCTTGCATCGGAGACGATGGCCTGTTCGAAGCGAATCGATGCGTCCTTTTCCAAGGCCCGAGCGACGCAGTCGAGCAGTTCGGCATTTCGAAAGGGCTTCGTGACGAAGTCGACAACACCGGCGCGAAACGCTTCGCGGGCGCTCGCGACATCGCCGGCGCCGGTCAATATGACGATCGGTATGCGCACTCCGCGAGCGTTCAACTCGCGCTGCAGTTCCAATCCGCTCATGCCGGGCAGTTGAATATCCAGGATAAGACACCCTCGCACCGCCGGATTGTACGCATCAAGAAAGGCCTGCGCATCTTCGAATGCTGCAGCGCCCCAGCCGCGGCCCGATATCAGGCGCGTTAGCAGCTCGCGAACCTGGGGTTCGTCATCGACAATGAAAATCGTGACATCCGAATTCGAGCCGGAATCGGACATAGCTTGGCCCTCGAAACAATAAAACGAAATCCAGATTTGCTGCGAATCGCTTCACATCTCAGCCCCTGCGAAGCAGACGATGCCTACATACTATACAAGCGATGTGCCGTTGTACAGATCGTGAGGCGCAAGACCGGCGTGATTTTAGCGAACGGGCGTGTTGCGGATTCGATACAGCCGCCGCGCATTCGGCGGCGTCACGTCCAGGCACGAACAATCTCGCGGAACATATCGCCGCGATGCTCATAATTCCTGAACCAGTCGAAACTCGCGCAGCCCGGCGACAAAAGCACAACATCGCCAGGCCGCGCCAGCTCGCGCGCCGTATTGACAGCTGATCGAAAATCGTCGGCCGGTAAAACGGTCAAACCGCGTCCGCAGCCGCCGGATGCGAGTCGAATTGCCGCGCTGATGCGCTCGCGCGTTCCACCCATGCACACGACGGCCTTTGCGCTGCGGGCCAGAAACGCGCCGAACGCTTCGAACGAACCGCCCTTGTCGGAACCGCCGGCCAGCACGACAACAGGACACGTGAACGAGCTGATCGACGTCATCGCCGCTTCAGGAGATGTTGCCTTGGAGTCGTTGAAATATCGCACCCCGGCGATCTCAGCGACGAACTCAAGCCGATGTGCGAGGCCGCCAAACGCAGACAATGCCGCCACGGTGGTGGCATCGGAGACGCCGAGAACCCGCGCGACGGCCAACGCGCCGGCCGCGTTGCAGACGTTGTGCGCGCCGGGCACGGCAAGTGCGAGTCGAATCGAATCGCGCCGTACAACGCCGGCGTCATCGCACCGCTCAATCACCGCCGCGCTGCCGGATGCATCCGCGCCGAATCGCAGCAGCCGCCGCTTGGAAAGCGGCGCATCGGGCAGACCATCCGCGCCGATCAGCGGAAGAAGAAGCCAGTCATCTTCCGACTGATGTCGATAGAGGTTGGATTTCGCCCCGGCATACGACGCCATGTCGCCGTGCCGATCGAGATGATTCTCGCGCAGATTGGTCACGAGCGCCACGCTCGGGCGCGGCTTGAGCGGGGCCGCGTCTTCCAACTGAAAGCTCGACAACTCCAGCGCGACGATGTCATCCGGCGTGATCGTTTCCAACTCCGCCAGCAGCGAGCGCCCGATGTTGCCGCCGAGAAAAACGCGGCCATACCGCCAGTCAGCTTCGTGGCTTGCTGCCTCCAGCACCGCGCCGATCATGGCTGTCGTCGTGCTCTTTCCCACGGAACCGGTCACACCGACGAGCCGACCGCGACATCGTTCGAGGAACAGATTCATCTCGCTCGAACAGGGAATCCCGCGTCGAATCGCCGCCTGAACAAACGGCGACTTCGTTCGATCAACAGCCGGGCTGATGACCAGCAGTTCGCAATCGTCGAGGTCCGACTCGACGTGCCCGCCGAGTCGATAAGTCACATCCAGATCGGCCAACTGGGCGATGCTTTCCCGCAGGTCGGTCTCCGCGGACTGATCCGTGACGGTGACACGCGCGCCGCGCGCGCAGAGCCATCGCGTCACGCCAATGCCGCCCCCGAAGCGCCCCAGCCCCATCACCGTCACACGCTGCCCAGTAAACTCCGCTGTCATGTCGAACAATGAGTCCTTTATTCAGCACCGCGCTCCTGGCTGCGCAATCAGAGCCGCGACCATCAGGAAGCAGCGGCGCACCCACATGATGAGTACAAACAACGCGAACAAACCTTCATCGCCGAAGCGCCGCATTGACAAGATTCACACGATCCTGCACGTCGCCGCCGCGCCCGAAGCCCACTTCGATCGTGATCTCAGGCAGTTCGCTGACGTCAACATCCACCATTCGCGGCGCTTCGCCGCGACGAAGACCGCGCGCCTCGAACAACGTCACGCGACCGGCCAGAATCAGAAAATCCGCATCGGCCAAATCGCCCGCGGAATCATCGATGCCGACGAGACCGGTCAGACGATCATACCTTCCGTCCAGTGTCCACGTCACGCGACATGCCGAATGCAACCCCAGTCCGCGATCGAACGTCTCGCCGCCAAGCCTCAGCCGCTCGCCCAGCGCGTTTCGATCGCGCTGCAGCGGCCAGGTTCGACTGAAGAACGGAATACTTTCGCAGCTCGCAGGCTCAACCGCCGAAAGCCAGATACGCCCTCCGCCGCGCGACTCGATCGACATCACCCGCTCGGCCGAACACACGAGCGCCACCCCGCCGACTGCAATCAATCGAACACGCCCCGCGTTCCATTCAATCGCATCGACCGCCAACACATCGCCATTGTCAAACGCAACCAACCAATCTCTTGGCTCTGAGGCACGGGCTGTTGCGGCGAATCGCAGTGCGACAACCGCGGGCCACTCCGCGCGATCCTCCGATCGTCCATCCACGCTGAGAACCGTTACGCCGCTGATGTCCATCGTCGCAACCGTCCCGCTCAGCAAGTCACCGTTACGCAGAACGACATGGTCCTTTGAGGGAAGTCCTCGCGATTCACCGGTTTCGGCATCTCGTCGTGCGATGCGAGCGATCCGTTCAAACGGAATCTCCAATTCACCGATGATTTCATGCACAACGCGAACGGCATCTACGCCCCCGCCGATGATGGACGCAGTCAAGCGGCCCTCATGACCGACCTGCACGACCCACTCGCCTCGCGCCGTCTTCAGGGAGGGCGATTTGGCGCGCAGACGATCGATCGAACTCAGATCAATGTCAAGGTTCTCGCCCCCAGCGAGCCGCACGCGCACGCCTTCCTCCGCCGACCATCGAACGATGCGCCCTTCCACCGCCGCGCCGTCCAGGCGTTCCACGACGACGACCGGACCGTCGTCGACGGCCGCAGTGCCAATTGCGGACACGAGAATCAGAATACCCGTCGCCACAGTCATCTGCATGTCGTCAATCCGCCCGCGCCCTCAGCGCTGAAAGATCGGCAGGTTCTGCTTTGGGATCTGGAGGATAATCAGTGCCATCGCCGTGCCATATTCGCTGCCGGCCTGACCGCGCCACGAGCCGTCGGCCGTCTGTTTACCGATCAGTTCGTCTCGAATGGCCGGCCACCAGTTCTCCCAATGCTTGCCGCCGGCCTGAAACATGGCCTGCGCGGCGTAGTACTGTCCGTAAAAATAGTGCGTCTGCTCTTCAGTCTGGCCGGGCGTGAAGCGTTCGAGATATGCCAGACCGCGCTGAATTTCCGGCGTTCCGTATTGACCGGCGTATTGCAGCGCCGCAACGCCGGCCGCCGAACGCGCGAACATCGATCCCGATGAATCCAGCATGTACTTGAAGCCGCCGTCCGCCTCCTGACTCTGCTGAACATAACGAATCGCGCGATCGATCGTGCTCTTGGGCACGGCCACGCCGGCGTTTCTCGCCGCGCGAAGCGCCATCACCTGGCAGATCGTCACCGAGACATCGGCATCCGCGCGCACCGGATGATATCGCCAGCCGCCCTGGTCGTTCTGCGTGCGCACGATCAAACCGACGGCCTTTTGCAGTTTCTCGCGCAGATCCGACCGCTGGGACATGCCGTACAGTTCCGCCAGAAATAGCGTCGCGAAGCCGTGGCCATACATCGGACCGTACGACGTTTCAGCCGTGATCAAGCCGGACTGTTCCGAACACGACTCCAGAACAAACTTCAGACCGAGATCGACGACATGACCATATCGGCCGCGACCGGGAACATGCCCATCGCTCACGAACGCCAGACAACCCAAGGATGTGATCGCCACATGTCGGCCGTATTGCGACTGACCGCCAAACGAACCATCGGGCAATTGCTGCTTCGCCAGCCATTGCAGTCCGCGCGCAACCGCACGATCCAACTCCGCGACGGTCCGATCGACCGTTGCACTGGTTTTCGATGCGGCCTCGACTTTTGCGCCGTTGTCTTTATCGCCGTCACGCTTCGCGTCATCCTGAGGATTCGCATCGGGTTCAGTCGGCTGCCATTCCTTTGCTGCCGGCTGGTTGGCCGCGATCGACGACAACTGCGCGCCGACGGCGATCGCACCTAAGAAAAAAGCAACAGCAACCCACATGCGCATAAACGAATCCCAAGGGAGCTTCCCTTCTATTGTATCGGTGAATTGATCGGAAGTATCCGACTCGATGTCCGCGCTCCGGGTGGTTGATCGTAGCCCCCGGCGCCACTGCCGGCCCTCAAACGCAAACAACCATCCTGCCCCGGATGCGATGCGCCAAAAACGCAACGACCCTCGCCGGCATCTATCGATTTGAAACGCGCATGCCGATATCGCCGCGGAAGATAGCGCCCCGGAAGGATATCGCCCGAACGGCCTCATAGGCCCGTGTACGGGCCTGCCGAACGTCTTCGCCCAGCGCCGTGACGCCCAGGACGCGCCCGCCCGATGTGATGGCGCCGCCGCCATGCTCCAATTGGGTGCCGGCGTGAAACACCTGAACGTCCGCAAGGGAAGATGCGGCATCAAGGCCTTCGACCCGTACGCCCTTTTCATATTCCCCCGGGTACCCGCCCGACGCCATCACCACGCACAACGCCGCGCGGTGGTCCCACTCCAGCGTCAGTTCGTCGAGACGGCCGTCGATCGTCGCCTCCATCACGTCGATCAGGTCGGTCTTCAACCGCATCATCAGCGGCTGAGTCTCCGGATCGCCGAAGCGGCAGTTGAACTCCAGCACCTTCGGACCGCCGGCGGTCATCATCAGGCCGGCATAGAGCACGCCCTTGTATTCCACGTCTTCGCGGCGCATGGCGTCGATGATCGGCACGAAGACTTCGCGTTCAATCGTATCCAAGTCGCGATCGGTCAACAGTCCCGACGGGCTGAATGCACCCATGCCCCCCGTATTGGGACCTGTGTCCTGCTCGCCCAGTCGCTTATGGTCGGCCGCCGATTCGAGCACATAGATCGTCCGACCATCGACCAGCGCCAGCACGCTGACCTCCGGACCCTGAAGAATCTCTTCGACCAGCACCTTCGCGCCCGCATCGCCCAGCTCGCGCTTCACCATCAGCCGCTCGATCGTCAACAGCGCGTCGGCCGGGTCTTCATGCACAAAAACGCCCTTGCCAGACGCCAGACCGCATGCCTTGATCACGACGCCCTCATCGCGCGTCGAGACATAGCGGTAGGCCATGTCGTAGCCGGTGTCGATATTCGGCAGCGGGCCGTCTTCCTTTTTGGAGTATTTCGCGTGAACCAGTTCCTGTTGGGTCGGTTCGAAGATGCGGGCCTCGGCCGTCGGCACGCCAGCCAGGCGCATGAGACGTTTGGCGTGCGCCTTGTCACCTTCGATGCGCGCTGCCGCCTTGCCGGGTCCGAAGACGCGCAGCCCGGAGGATTGGAACGCATCCACTATCCCGGCACACAAAGGTGCCTCCGGCCCGACAACCGTCAGGCCGATCTTCTCGGCGCAGGCGAATTTCAGCAGACCTTCGATATCTTCAGAGCCAATTGGAACGTTGGTCGCGAGCTGCGCCGTTCCCGCGTTGCCCGGTGCACAGAAAAGCCGCGGCCGGCGCGAAGACTGCGCCAGCTTCCAACACAAAGCGTGCTCCCGACCGCCACCACCGACGACGAGTATGTTCATGCAGACCTGATCTCGCTTCCCACCGGCGCGCAAAGTTCGTGCCCGCGCGCGGTCAATCGACTGATACTGCGTCGTGCAGGCCACGCCGAAAAACTCGCAATTCTAACGGAACGAGTATGGCAGGGAAGCGAGTAACCGCAGCGCGCAACGCAGGCTGAGAATCAGAGCGGCGCACGTTAAGAAACCTGCAAGTCAAGGGCGTTTTCATAAGAGCCTGCTCGAAGTTCACACAGTCGCATCCGGCTCGTGTCCGTAAGCTTCTGTGAAACAGGCACGTTATCGTGAGCTGGCCCTGGGCAGAAAACCGTCTTACTGTGAAGCCGCGCCGCCGAAGATTGAATACACCTCTCGCCCCACCACGCTCAAATCACCAGGAACAGCACCCTCGAACCACTAGGACCAGCACGCTCGAAACGCCATGACCAGCACGCTCGAAACGCCATGAGTTTAATGATAGTTGTACTTGCCCTGAGTGCTCAATCTCGGCAAGTCGTCTTTCGCTTGCGAAAACCGCGTAAGCGTCGGATAATCCAACGAACAAGGTCGAGCACGATCGAAGCCTTGGCGCGGGTGTAGCTCAATGGTAGAGCACCAGCCTTCCAAGCTGGACGTTGCGAGTTCGAGTCTCGTCGCCCGCTTTTAGACACGCATCTTCTGATCGTTGGCAATTCTCCTTCTCTTGAAGCATTTTCGGCAACTCCGTGCGCGGCGGTTGATGCCGTCGTTTTGTCAGCGACTGTCCCGAATTGGCCCTGGTCTCCTGAAATGGGTGCAAGCATGGGTGCAAGCTGTGAACCCTCGGCGTTCGGCATGGCCTGCTTGCCGTACGAACCGGTCGCCTTCCTTCGCTTCGACACGATGGATCGCAAAGCGACGGTTCGATGCAGGCGGGTGACTGCATCGCGCCGCAATCGCACATGACCTACCACACGGCGTGGTCCAATGAACGGGCGGTAGGTCAGATGTCTCCAGATTCGACCCATCCCATTTGTTCGGTGTTTTTGGAGTTCGACTTTGCGCCGGCAGGGCGTCTGACGCATTATTATGGGAGCAGGGGAGATGGATTACGACCGAATAGACGTTGCGCCGGCAAAGCGTCTGACGCATAAGTAATGAGAGGGTCTCTTCCCTTAGGCCGGGTCGCCGGGGTGCGCCTCCGGCAAGTCGTCACGGGAGCATCAAGGCACCTTGGTACATCTGCACTGGATGCAGGAAACGCAGTCCAGTCAGGAAGACCCAAGAGGAGGGATTGCACATGCCACAGAACCTGATCCGCTTGTCCTGTCTGCTGGTCCTCTTTCTTTCCGTGCCGGGCCTAGCCGCGATCGTTCCCGGCAAGATCGTGCTCAAGACCACCGATCCGGTCGCGGGCAGCACGGTCAACGGCGTCAATCCGCCTTTTACCGACGCCACGGGGCGAGTCGGGTTCATGGTGAACCTGGCCGATCTGCGCCGAGCCATCTGGTACGACAACGGCCCGATCTTCCTTAGCAGCGACGCGCTGCCGGACATGCTGGTTGGCGGCGAGTTCCGCATGGGCATCGCCTCCGGCGGGAAATTCGTCTACAGCCCGATCTTCAATGGACTCGACTCCCTCTACACCCACGCCGGAGTATTCGTGACGGAGCAGTACCCCGTGCCCGCCCTCGTCAGCCGATACTTTCGCACACTCCAGGCACCCCTCATGCTCAACGGCGGCGCGGTGGCCTGGTTCTCCAGCCTTGCCGACACCCCGGGCGGATTACCGGTTCAATCGGCCGTCTTCGTTGCTTCCGACGTGACGAACGTTTCGTCAATTGAAATCGCGCTGATGGACGGCGACATCGTGGACGGCTTCCCGCTGGCGCTAACCTTGGGCACCCGGTTTGCCATGTCGGACAACGGCCAGCACCTGATACACAACATTAGTTTGCAGGGTACCCCGGGCGGCACGACGGACGACGGAGCTCTCTGGTACAACAACTCGATCCTGGCGCGTGAATCGTTTCCCACCGGCGACGGCGACAACTGGGTGCAGTTCATTAATTCCGCGGTGAACAACCACGGCGATTATCTTTTCACCGGACGTACCAATGCCGCCGCAACCAGCGACCTGGTGCTCGTCGCCAACGGGGCAATTGTCGCGCGCGAGGGCGGTGTGCTCGACGGCATCACGCTGGGCGGGTCGCAGGTACGGGCCATCGGCATCAACAACCACGGTCGCGCGGCATTCCTCTGGGACTCCAGCCTCGTGACGACGCTGTTCGTCGGCGACGTCAACAATCTCGCATTCGCCAAAGCGGTGCTGTCGGTCGGCGACGAGATTGACGTTGACAACGACTCCATCGGCGACTGGATCGTCACCGCCTTCAAGGCGTCCTCCGGCGACGCGGCCGGCCTGGATCCCGGCGACGACGGTGCGATCTACGTCGAAGTCGATCTTGTGCCGTCCGGCGGAGGCGCCACGCGCGAGGCGATCATCCGCATCGATGTCGCGGTGCCTGACTCCGGGCCGTTCCTGGACCGCTTCGTCGGCCCGCCGCTGCTGGAGGAGTACTTCGTCAGCGGCGACGGCTCCTATTCGTTTGTCACCGCTGGCGGCGGCTGCCCGGGATGTGACGGCAGCGGGGCGAAACCCGGCCAGATCGTCCTCCAGACCGATGTCGGTGGCACCGAGATGCTGATCGGCTTCGATGCGACCAAGCGGGTGGTTCCGGCGACTGATTTCGACGTTCGTATCCATTACCGCGCTTGCATCTTTACCCAGCCGTCTTCGTCCGCCTCCCATATCGGCATGCGCGTGCGCGGCGTCGGCAGTGGGGCGAGCCTGGCCGGCGTCAGCCGCGCGATCACGAACACTGGTGCCGGACAATACCGCGCCTGGTCCACGTCGCCGCAGATTCCCTTCGGGACCGTGGCCACCGCCGACCAGTGCGGCTGGTTGCGCATCACTCGCGCTGGCACGCTCTACACCCTGCTCCACTGGGACTTCGGGACCAGTGCATGGGCGGTTGTCGGCTCGGTGAATCAGCCGGGAATTCAGCCGGTGACAGTGGAGTTCTTCGTGTCCGAGGCACCGGGCGGCGGGATCAATGCCTTCTTCGACGACCTGATGGTGATGCTGCCGTCCGACCAATGTTTCCAGGCTGAATCGTCCCGAATCGAATTGGGACGGGAGCTTAACGTGGATTTCGGCGCTCAGAGTTCCTCGAATTCGATGGACGATCCGGCCTTCCCTTGCAACCCTCTCGCGCCGGGCCTGGGACACGGCACCAACTGGTACCGCGTGTCGTCGCCGTCGACGGCGCTGCGCGTGGTGACCTACCCGGACCCCAACCGATCATCGGCCATAACCCACACCGACACCATTGCGGCCTTTTTCGGCGGAAACTGCCCTCCGGCGCTGGGGCCGGCTGTCGGCTGCGATGACGATTCGTGTGTCCTCTTATATTCCAGCGCCACGGCAGCGTCCCTCTCGCCGCAGACCACCTACCGACTATTGCTTGCCAGTTGGCATCCCGTGTTCCCGAATCGGAGTGAGGCGATCGTCCTTGTCACATCGCCCATCCTCTACGTGGATGAAGCCGCGCCGCCCGGCGGCGACGGCCAGTCGTGGTACACCGCCTTTAACAATCCTCAGGATGCACTGGCCCGGGCGCGCCAGTGGTACGCGTCGGCCGGCTGCCAGGTGATCGACGAGATCCGCATCGCCCGGGGAACCTACCGGCCGGATGGGGGGTTCGGAACCATCGCCGGCGGGAACCATTGGCTGGGTTCACTGGATGTGAACGCTGTTTTCGAACTGGCTCGCAACGTGAGACTGGCCGGCGGCTACCGCGGGGCCTATGACAACAGCGGGCTGGACCCCGATGACCGCGACTTCGTCAACCTGCGAACCATCCTCTCCGGCGATCTTTTGGACGACGATGATTACAGCGGCTTCCCCGACGTCTTATCCAATGCCGATAACAGCGGCGTCATCTTGACAGCCCCGACCGCGGTCCAATCCGATTTCGTGCTGGACGGCCTGACGATCGAAAGAAGCAGGGGCACGGCGCAATACCACGGTGGAGTTCGTTGCATTTCTGGTGGACCATCGGCGGTCTCGCTCGAGGTAACGGACTGCCTGTTCGTGCATCACATGGGAGATTCTGGCCCCGCGCTCAGTAGTGAGAACATTCAATTGACGATACGGCGCACCCGATTCCACCAGAATCGGAACGAGTCTGGCTTCGGCGGGGGTTTGTTTTACCGTAGTGATCCGGGTGCCCCGGAGTTTCCTTTGAGCGTTACGATCGAAGAATGTGAGTTCCTGGAGAACGTGGCGTATTACGCGGGTGCTGCGCAGATTGAATCGTTTTCGACGACCATTGAGCGATGTCTGTTCGAATCCAATTCGACAACTGGATCCAATAATCCCATATTGACCATTTTCACCAATGGCCAATTCTTTGCAACGTCGGAGGACGGTACAGCGCTCTTGTCCGATTGTCGCTTCGTCGATAACTACGGTTCTCCGTATGGAACGGTTGGACTTGCTTCCTCGATTGCGGCTCAGGAATCGACCGCAATTCTTGATTCGTGTGAGTTCGAAGAGAACGACACGGGCGGACTCTTCATCTTTACGATTACGAATGCACGCATTCTCAACAGCGTTTTTCGTTACAACGGTTACGCGACGACACCCTTTAGCGCCATCATCGTAGCGACAAGTACTTCGGGAACCACGCGCAATCTCCTAATCTCGGATTGCGAATTCAGGGACAATCACTCCCAATTAAGTGGCGGCGCGGTTCGGGTATTCAGCTTAGACAATTACGACATCGCCGTGCTCCGGTCCGAATTCCTCCACAACTCCGCTGTCTTAGGTGGCGGAGCGATCGCCCTCCACGGTCTCGGGGCGGAGTCTAGTGCGATTCTGCAGAATTGCCGTTTCCTCGGAAACAGCAGCGACGATTCTGGCGGGGCAATTTACGTTGCCGGGTTTAATGAATACGTACACGTACAAATCGCTAACTGCCTGCTGGCCGGCAATCAGGCCGGCTACAACGGCGGCGGGGTGTACGTTGTTGAGGCAAACTCGCCTTCACCTTCAGATCTCGATGTGGTCAACTGCACTTTCGCCGACAACGTCGCGGCTGACGGCGGTGCCATCTGGTTCCAGGGTGGTCATCTCACGTTCGTAAACTCCATCTCTTGGAACCATACCGTGGCCGATTTCCACATCTTCGACGCGGAAGGCGTCGATGTGGATCGCTCCATCATCGGATCCGTCAGCGGCGGACCGCCATTGTCGTTCCTCAGTGTCGATCCGCTGTTCGTCAATCCAGCCGGGCCTGACGGCGATCCCTCCACTTACGAGGACAACGACTATTCGCTGGCTCTTGGTTCTCCGGCCATCGACGCCGGTCGCAACGATCTCGTGCCGCTGGATGAGTTGGACATCGACGAAAATCTCAATACGACCGAGCGCCTGCCGATCGACCTCGCCGGCAATCCGCGCTTCGTCGATCACATCTGCGTGGCCGATCACGGCATGCCGGCAAGCGGCTATCCTTACGTCGTCGACGCGGGCGCGTTCGAGACGCCGCCTGCCGGCCCGATCACGCTGCTCGGCGATCTCGATTGCAGCGGGGCCGTGAACCTGCTGGACACACCGGCGTTCGTGCTTGCCCTGATCGATCCGGCAGCCTACGACGCGGCGTACGACTGCTGCCAAAACGCCGACCTCAACGGCGATGGCATGATCAATGGCGAGGACATCGCATGGTTCGTGCACCAGCTCCTCGGGCCATGAGCCTCACCTTGTTCGACCCTCTCCGGAATGCGCCGTGCTCGCCCTCTCGCGTGTTCGGCGCTCTCCCGTTGAACGTTTCGCGCAAATCGTCGGCCGCTACCCAATTGATTCGGCCTCGACGACAGCGATCGGCATATCCGGACGATAGCGGAGGACGTAATCCGCACGCTTGCCCGGGCGGCGTCGCCCGCGGCAACATTGACAGTCGAGCGGCGCGGCGACTTACCGGCGGTGCGGCTTGCGCTCCCGCCTGCCGGATTCGCAATCTACCATGTCGCGCCCTCGCTGCACCGGCTCGGCCCCAATCCGCCGGAGGGTTTCCAACCTTGGGCGGAGAGTGCGTGGCACAGAGGAACCGGACGCGCTGCCGGATGAGGGCCGGTGGACAACAAAGGGACTGCAAACATGACCGGGGCGAGTACGCGATCGAAATCTGGTGGGTCAAGCCACGCGTTATGAAGGAGCAACCTTGGGCGAACCCCCAGGGCCAGCGCGCCGCGGCGCGAGGCGAACCGGTGTACAACCAGATGGCGGCCCTGGTGCGGACGAGCGACGGCGTCTGTCCCGATGAGACAGGCTTGAAGATCGGCGGAAGATTGCAATGGCTGTGGGACTTCGTCACCGACCGCATCACTTTCTATGTCATTCGGGCCAGTCGCGGCTTCGACGTGCTGTCGGAAGTGCTCGGAGCCGACTATGCCGGCCGGATGACACACGACGGCTGGGCGCTGTTTGACCGGCTGAAGAAGGTTGTGCATCAGCAATGCCTGGCGCATCTGCTTCGCCGCGCCGGCGAACTGCTGGAACGGGTGTGGGGAGCCGCCAAACGCTTCCCGCAAAGGGTCAAAGCCCTGCTCCAGAAAGCCCTCGCCCTGCGCGACCGGCGCGAGGCGGGGGCCGTCAGCGATCATGGATT
>CAZRFP010000034.1:0-29975 GCA_964599535.1 uncultured Planctomycetaceae bacterium | reverse complement strand
GGTCACGCATGTCTTGACATTCTGGCTATTCGACGATTCGATGCTTCAGCGTTATTCAGAGCGTCAACCCCTCCATCCGCAGGAGATACTGAGCCGTCAGTTCTCCAGAAAAAATGAAGAGCATCGACAGATAATACAGCGCAGTCGCTGACTGGGTCGCGCGCCGACGAACGCAGTCCCAGATCATGTACGCGAACACGCCCGCGACTATCAATCCCACGCCCACGCGAACCGACAGCGCCAACCAGAAGTAAATCGCCGTCGCGGCGGGCCACCGCCCGCCGGTCCAAAGCGGCCAGCCCGCAGCGACCACCCAGACCCAACGCAGCGCGATCAACCCCAGATAGATTCTGGTGATCCACATCAGCGGCGCAATCGACATGCCCGTGTCGGTCAAATAGCGATGACCCAGCAGCATGGCGGTCGTCGCGACGCCGAGCAGCCCCGCACCGAGCAACACGCTGCCGCCGAGCAAGATCGGCGAAGGCGACGTTGCGGTCGTCGCTCCCGCTGCGACATGCACAGCACCATCCGAAATCGGTTTCGACGTGGCAGGCGCAGCAAGTAGGAACGCGGCCACGAGACAGATTACCCCCGCGATTCCGGCGACCACGTGCTGCGACGATCGTATGCGCTCGGCCTGCGCCGCGTTGATGAACAACCAGATAAATCCGGAGAGCAACCCGCCGGCCAGCAGCATAAAGCCGGGTTGTTCAAAAGATGCGGCGATGTCGCGCGTCTCGGTGAATTGAAACAGCATCGCCAATAGTGCGATGGCCGTCGAAACGATGCACATGAGCCGAACATATCGCCAGTCGGTAAGCCGGATGCGCGACGCGGCGACGGCAAGAAAGCAGCCTGCGGCATATTGTGCCATAAACGCCGGAAACACGGGCAAAACGTACTCCATGCCGTCGCAGTGCGGCGCGGATTTGACGCGATCGACGGTGCGACGACGCGGTGTGGACTATACCGCCGGCGCGTCGTTCCCGCCACGGATGACACGTATCTGACATTTCAGGCCGCGACAACGGCCACGCGAAGCTCTTGTTATCGAATCGCCGTCGCTTCTCCCCGAAGACCACGGGACCGTCCGAAAATCGATGCCCGTCGCGGCCGATCATCGTCGCCATTCACGGACATGACGACACCGTTGGCTCGATTCCGGACCTATCGGGATTCACCCTGAGGTAATTCCCGATGGGCTTATTGTGTGACGCCTGAACGCCGATCTGTTCGGGGTATCACTCAGGGTACATCACTAAGGGGAGTCGCCGTTCTGATGAGCATCGTATCGCTTGATCCTATTGCGACGATTTTGTCGAAGGCCATCGACGTTCAGGCCTCGGCGACTGCTCTCGTCGTAGACGACGATCCCGCCGTCAGAAAGCTCTGCCGAGGCTACCTGGAAGCGCAAGGCTGGATTGTTCATGAAGCCGTCAATGGCGTCGAAGCCGTTGCCCTCTTTTGCAGGTGCAATCCGGACGTCGTGATGATCGACTTGGACATGCCCGAAATGGATGGGCTGGAAACGACGCGGCGCCTTCGAGCGGATCCATTGAGCGAAGATGTGCCGATTGTCATGCTCTCGGCGGAAAGCAATTTCGAGGGCTTGCTTCAGGGACTCGAGGCCGGCGCGGACCTGTACATTGCTAAACCGATCCACGAGCGCGAATTCACACTGCGCATTCGGTCGCTCTCGCGGCTGCAGCGCGCCCGGCGAGCAATGGAGGCGGGCCGCGCGATACTCGGCGAACAGACGCGCGCCTTGAGCCTGCTGCTGGATTTCAGCATCGCACTTGCGCAAAAAGAAGACCTCGAGTCGATCCTGCATCGTACGATTGAATCGACGGCCGAACTGACCTCCTGCCAGCGCATTTCCATCATGCTTCCCGATTCGACAGGCTCGTTTCTCGCGATTGCCTGTTCCAGCGGGATCAGCGAGCACGTGGTCAAGAATGTTCGCGTGCCGCTCGGAAAGTCCATTGCCGGCAAGGTCTTTAATTCGGGCATGCCGGTGATGATCAACAGTCAGGAGCAGGCCGAGGCCATCCTGGAGCGAAACGACCTGCGGCTCTTTGAAGGGCTGCCGCTGCTTTCGACGCCCATGCGGGCCCCCGAGAGGATCGTCGGCGTGTTGAATGTCACCAGCCGCATCGGAGCGCGGCCGTTCGACATGTCGGAGCTTGGTTTCCTCAATCTATTGACGAACTTCGCCGCCGCTGCGATCGAAAACGTTCGAGCGCGGCGCTCGCGCGACGAAGCGCGTGATTCGATTGTGATCGCCTTGGCCAAGCTTGCCGAGCATCGCGACGACGACACCGGCACGCATCTCGATCGCGTCACCCAGTACTGTCTGTGCCTGGCACGCGAGCTACGGCGCAATCCGATCTATACCGACCAGATCGACGATGAATTCATCCGCAATCTCGAACGGGCCACACCCCTGCACGATATCGGAAAAGTTGCCATCCCCGACGCCATTTTGCTCAAGCCCGGGAGGCTGAACGCGGAGGAGATCGCCGTCATGCGCACCCACGCGCGGATTGGCGCCGATACGATCCGATCGCTGCTGGATCGCTCGCCGGATTCGCCGTTTCTCAGGATGGCGGCGGACATCGCGGAGAATCATCACGAATGGTACAACGGCGCAGGCTATCCGAATGGACGCGTCGGCGCGAAGATTCCGATTGCAGCTCGTATCGTCGCACTGGCCGATGTGTACGACGCCCTCACAACGAAGCGCGTTTATAAGGAGGCCATATCGCATCGGAAGGCGCTGGAGATCATATTGCTTGAATCCGGCACACACTTCGATCCCGACATCGTCCGCGCATTTCTGGCGATTGAGACTGCGTTCGAGCGGCTTGCGGTCGAATTGGCCGATGCGAAGGACAGCAATCCATTGCCGGTCGAGCAGCGGCATCTTTACGGCGCTCAGGACATGCCCGAATCAACCATGACAACGCATATCACTTCACCAACTCAAGCACGTCTCTGAAGCGCGGATGGTCGCACCTCTCGATCAACTCGAAGATGAGCGACTCGGTCGTTGATACCTCCACGCCGCACTGCCTCATGCGCGCCAGTGCGATATCCGAGTCTTCCGAGAAGCGCGAACCACAGGCGTCGGCCGCGACGAACACCGCGTAATCCATCCGCACGAGGTCCATGGCGGTCTGCTGTATACAAACATGAGTCTCCAGCCCGACAAGAATGACATGCTCGCGCCCGCTATGTTGCAGCACGCGGCGGAAGGCCTCGTCGCGCCAGCAACTGCAGGTGTTCTTGATGATCGGCTCCGAATTCGCCGAAAGCGCCTGGCGAATTCGAATGTCCGTCGGACCGAGGCCCTTGGGATACTGCTCGGTCAGAAATGCGGGGATGTCGAGGATGTGGGCGGCCCTCGCCAGCCGCTGGATGCGATCAACAACGCGCTCGGGCGACCGGCTCGTGATGGCGCTCAGCATCTTTTCCTGAACATCGACGACCACGAGCGCCGCCAAATCGCTTTCGACCATGCGTCCTGATGACATGAGTTTATGACTCTCCCGAATGTATACAAGGCCATCGCCGGCTCAATGAAGGACGGGGTGCATCACATCTACGCCCGTCGAACAATCATCAGTCGCTTTCCGGTTCACGATCGTATGAAAGGTCTTTCCGATCGTCGACGGCGGCATTCTAAGGCGATCCGTCTTCAAGACAATTCGAGTCAACGTGCAACAACTTCGGATTTCAAGGATCATTCGCCATATCGACAATTGTGTGCGGCCATTGCTTTGCGATAGTATATGGTCTGACACGCAACCTCGGAGTATCGCTGGATGGCCGACGCAGCTCCCTCTGTTCGCGACAAAGTCGTTCTCCTGACCGGAGCGACCGGCCGGATGGGGCGCATCCTTGTTGAGACATTTCTCGATTCCGGGGCGCGGCTTGCCTTGTGCGTCCGCCGGATGGCCAATCTGCCCGAACTGGAGGCTCGTCTCGCCGATCGTGGCGAATCACCCATGATCCTTCCGTGCGACTTGCGCTACGAGGAAAACGTCGTGCGCCTGATCCATCGCGTCGTAAGTCGATTTGGACGCATCGACGCCATTCTCAACGTTGCCGCCATTCACGGTCCGAAGTTCCCCGTGATTGACTATCCCGCCGAGCCGTGGCGCGATGTATTCGCGACAAATGTCTACGGCGTCTATCTCGTTTGTCGCGAAGCGCTGCCGTGGATGGTCCGACAAGGCGGCGGATCCATCGTCAACGTCACAAGCTCTCTGACATCGCAGGTGAAGACCGGCACGGGTGCCTACCTCGTTGCCAATCATGCCATCGAAGGCCTGACCAAGCTGTTGGCCGCGGAACTCAAGGGGACAAACGTCCGAGTCAATTGTGTCGATGTCGGGACCATGTCGCAGGACTTGAAGCCGGCAGGTCCGGAAGCGGCCTGGACCCATGCCTTCCTCAGGCTCGTCTCAGATGAAACCTCAGGACGAACCGGCGAGCGAATCACCCCGGCGGACTTCGCGTAGCAATCGGGTGTCCGGTATTGGGACGAAATCCTGCTTTCACCGATTTTCGCTCGATTTGCTTCGTATTTCGGGACGCTTCTTCTTTCATCATTCCACATTTGTTGGCCTGATGCGGCCGTTGAAACGTACGCTTATGGAGTGGGTCGCAGCGGATGATTCGTCGTCTGCCGAGACCCAAGATCCGACTGCTTGGAGGCCGTCGGGGCAGGTGCGCGCGGCGTTTGCAGGCGTGCGCGAGAATACGGGGGCAACGCCGATGCGGCGTGATGGGCCGGTATCAATTTCAGCGCTGGTGCGTCCGATCATCGTCGTCGCTCTCCTGGCCATCGTCTGCGTGGCGGCGCTTTGCCATGAATGGCGCCGGCGCGCCGCGGATCAGGATATATTCGTCCAAAAAGTCGAGCTGGTCGCCGAAGGAGCCGCCCGTTCGCTCGCGTCAGCGAAAGACTGGAACGCCGACGCGGCGAGAGAGGCTTGTGCCCGGTTGACCGACTCCCGGAGCATCGTCGCGGCTGCTTTGTTTGATAGTGCGGGCCGCGCGATCGCAATCGCATCTCGCATGGAAGAAACGGGCGATCGGCCATTGATCTCAGGGCTGCCCGCGTTTCAGAGCGACGGCCTGCTCATCGAGAATTCGACCGCAGTCGCACCTTCGGATAGCCCGTCGGCTCGGTTTTCACGCGCCTTTGTGCGATTGCCCGGCCAGCCAAACAGACCGCACCACACATTGGGACTGGTCGTTTGTTTGGACACGCCGTCCCTGTCGGCCGCCGCGGACATCGGGCAGTTCTACCTGCCGTTGGCGTGCGTCGCCATCGGCGCGATCTACGTCGCTGACCTGAGGATCCGCAAGCGTCTCATCGAACCCATTCAGAGACTGGCGTATAGCGATGATTGCGAATCATCTGCGTGTCTGGCCGCGGACATTCAGGCAGGGGGCGCCCCTCTGCTCGAATTCAGCGCCATCGCCGCGCGCTTTGACGCCTTGCGCAGCGAAGCGCGCATCTGGCAGCAAAAGGCAGAGCACATCGAACGCAGAGTCGATAATCACGTCGCTCGCGAGACGAAGCGCATCATGCGCGATCTAAACCAGGTCCGCCGCGAAGTCTGGCGCGATCCGCTGACCGGCGTCAACAATCGGCGGTTCCTCGAAGAGAAATTTGTGGAAATCTTCGACGCCCAGAAAGCCGCCGGTCGCGACTTGTCGGTTGTCATGATCGATCTCGATAACTTCAAGCTGCTGAACGACACAAAGGGCCACGCGGCCGGTGACAACGTCCTGCGCTTCGTCGGTGAGCTTCTGACACAGTGCCTTCGAGCGGACGACTGCGCCGTGCGCTACGGGGGCGACGAGTTCATCGCAATACTACCAGGACTGTCCGCGGAAAAGGCCCAGCCGCTGGTACAGCGGCTCTTCCTGCTCTTCAATCAGCGGCTCAAGAGCATGTTTTCCGGCGAGGATGCGCCGACCATGACCGCCGGAATCGCCAGCATTCTCAAGCACGAACCGGAGGATGCCGGCGAGCTTTTGGCATGCGCTGACTACGCCTTGCTCAAGGCCAAGCGCGCCGGCAAGCGACGCGCCATCGTTGCTGAAATGTCGTGCCCCAGTCTGCGCCTCGCATTCGGACCGGGGCGGATACGATTGCACACGTCGACTTCATCGGCCGCCAACCTATAATGGCCGGTCGACCGGGCATGAACCGATCCACGGCTCTCCGGGTTGCTATCGATGTCGCAGGCGCATTGCCCGCGACGAAGATGCAGGCATGAGTCGTTGAGCACCAAGCGAATGCGCCGCACCCACCTTATCGCCCTCCTCCTGGTCCTCGCGGCCGGCAATGTCGGTTGCGCCGGGCGCATCTTCGGCGAGATCACGAGCTGGCAACCGAGCGGCGATCCTTGGCGAGGCATCACCTATTACGTAGGCGGCGCGGGGCCGATCGGTAACATCGGTTCATTCGACGTGCCCGGCGGATTGCGCGACGCCGGATACAGCGGCGACGTGCGCGTCTTCGCCTGGCAAAGCTGGCTGCACGCCGGCGACCAGTTGAATATCCGGCGCAATCGCGAGAAAGGCCACGAACTCGCCGAGAAGATTCGACAGAATCGGCGGCAATACCCCCGCGCGCCGATCAACATCATCGCACTGTCCGCAGGCACCGGCATCGCCACATTCGCGCTGGAAAATCTCTCCCTCAGCGCCTCGGTCAACAACGTCGCCTTTTTGGGATGCAGCATGTCCAGTCGATACGATCTGACGCAGGCGTTGCGTCGGGTGCAAGGCCGTCTGTACGTGCTGCACTCCACGTCGGACGGCATTCTGAAGAATCTTGTCTGGTATACCGGCACGGTCGATCGGGCATCCGGCGAAGAAGGCATTGCCGGACTCGTAGGCTTCGAGTTGCCGTACAGCGCAAGCGACGAGACGCGACGACAATATGCCAAAGTCGTCAACGTGCGATATCGCTCGGAATTCGTACTCTCCGACAACAAGGGCGGCCACACCGACGCGACCGCCCGGCTCTTCGTTCGTCGCTACATCGCGCCGGCCATCATGGGCAATGCCGATCGGCTCGTGGGCGCGTATCCGGATCGCCGATTCATCAACAGCGCCGCTACGGATGGTTAGCGACAGATGCCCTCCACATCGCAGCACGAGCCGCAAGCCCGCGACAGGCGAACGGCCGATGACGAGGGTCGCGGCTATTACAACGACTGATGGCGACGCAAAGGCGACTCGCTCGATGCGACTGGCGCGAAACCGAGCGAGGCATTATCATCTCGATCATGAATAACAGCCCGCGGCATTAGGAACTGACACGGGTGTCTCGTCCGTGTTTTCACCGCGGCGTCGGCGGCGACCAAGAGGGTCGCGCGGCTTCTGCCAAGGGTTGATAAGACGTTTTTCACAAACGCGGAGCCGACCATCATGCACCGGCACAAAGGCGAACACGCACCGGACCCAAAGCCGCGCGCTGTCGCGCGAAAGTCACTTTCGCCGCGCATGAAAGCGGGAGATCGGCGTCGTCAACTGCTCGAGGCGGCGATCCAGTGCTTCGCAGACCACGGCTACAAGGGTGCAACCACTTCGATGCTGGCCAGAGCGGCCAAGGTGTCGGAACCGGTCTTGTATCAGCACTTCAAAAGCAAGCAAGAGCTGTTTGTCATGCTCATTGAGGAAGTCGGCCGAGAGGTGCTGCGCTCGTGGCGGCACGCCATCGCCCCGCTCAAGTCGCCGATGGACCAGCTTCGCGTGCTGTTTCGGCTCAATCCCGCGACGACCGATCCGCGAACGCGCCAGCTCTACCGCGTCATATTCATGGCACAAGCTGAGATCAACGATCCGAAGATACAAACCGCCCTTCGCGAGCACTATCAGCAATACGCCCGCTTCCTTGAACACGTTCTGCGAAAGGCGCAGCGCGCCGGCCAGGTCCGCCGCGACGTCTCGCCGAACGGGCTGGCATGGCAGCTCATCCACGCCGCCATCGGCTTCGCATTCGTCAAGCCGCTTGACATTCCCGGCCATGCCTCGCCGGCCAACGTCGAACAGACCATCGGCCTGCTGCTCGAATTGCTCGCAGGCGATGAACCCCATCCGGTCTAGAAGCGTGACTTTTGTTACAAGTGCTTGAAGAGAATCGCGACGGACCGCGTCAGCGCGCGGCCTTGGAATCGGCGCTGTTTTTCGATGGGTCGTTAAACGGCTGCGGGCGATCATTCATCGAATTATCAGGCATGTCCTTGGCGGCTTCATCCTTGATTTGCTTTATGTCGTCGCCGGTGTCGCGAAGGCCCTTTTTGAATTCGACGAAGCTCCTGCCCAGGGAGCGGCCCACTTCCGGCAGGCGGCGGCCGAATATCAGGAGGGCGATGATCCCAATCACCACCATCTCGGTCACGCCGAGGTTCTGAAAGAACGCCAGCATCTGCGTTTGCATTGTCATGAGCCGCCTCCGTGGTTTACGGACCGCTACCTATCAAATTATATCGTACCCGGCACGGCGCCGCGTTACCAATCCGCGAACGAGCGGTCGCGCAGTTTCTGCAGCTCGCTTCGGGCACAGGCGATCCACCGCCCCGCACGCGGTGAAACTGCCGATATTAAGGAGGCAAGGCGGTCCGAACCGCCTCAAATGCGCGCGGATTCTCCCCCGAAAATCGGCCCATCGCGAGGCTCAACTATGTGCGGCATCACCGGAATCGTCGCGAACGGCTCGATCGATCCGGACTGGCGCGGCGTGCTTCGTGAGATGACGCGACGCCTCAAACACCGAGGTCCCGATGAGGCCGGCGAGTACATCGACGACCGCGCCATGCTCGGACATCGCCGATTGTCGATCGTCGGTCTCGAATCCGGCAGACAGCCGGTTTCGAACGAAGACGGCACGATTCTCGCCGTTGTCAACGGCGAGTTCTACGACTTTCTGAATCTGCGCGAGGCGCTGATCGCCCGGGGCCACGCATTCAAGACCACGAGCGACGCCGAGTGTATCGTGCATTTGTACGAGGACTACGGCGAGAAATGCGTCGAACACGTTAGCGGCATGTTCGCGCTGGCCATCTGGGACATCCGTCGCGGCAAGCTGCTGCTCGCTCGCGATCGTCTCGGCGTCAAGCCGCTCTACTACGCTGCAATCGGCGACATGCTCGTCTTCGCATCGGAGCTGAAATCGCTGCTGGCCGCACCCGGTCTTGAGCGCCAGGTCGATCCGACAGCGCTGCTCGATTATCTCGTCTTTGATTTCATCCCATCCCCGAAGACCATCTTCAGCGGCGTCCGCAAGCTGGCGCCGGGAACTCGGCTTGTTCTCGAAGCCGGCCGCGCCTTCACCGAGACATACTGGGATCTGCAACGTGTCGAGCCGCTGTCACACGACGCCGACGAAACCGCGTCGAACCTCTGGACTGCATTGACGCGGGCCACGCGCATCCGGATGACGGCCGATGTGCCCGTCGGCGCGCTACTCAGCGGCGGCATCGACTCGGGCGCGGTTGCGGCGGCGATGTCGCGATTGTCGCGTGAAGCGATTACCACCGTCACGAGCGGCTTCGGCGAGCAATCGTTCGACGAACGCGCCGCGGCGCGCGAGACCGCACAGAGCATAAAAGCCCAGCACTTCGAGCACGTCGTCAACGTTCAGGACGGCGACGTGCTTGAGACGCTGGCGTGGCACTTCGACGAACCCTTCGCCGATCCGTCGGCCATACCCATGCTGGCGCTTTCTCGCCACGCGCGGCGGCATGTGAAAGTCGCCCTCTCCGGCGACGGCGGCGACGAAATGCTGGCAGGCTATCGGCGCTATCGCTTCGATCTTGCCGAGGATGCCGTGCGGCGGTGCGTGCCGGCGCGAGTCCGCCGCGCTCTGTTCGGCGGGCTCGCAGCCGCCTGGCCGAGGGCGGTGTGGCTGCCGAGGCCGCTGCGCGCCGCGGCGACGCTTCGAAATCTCGCGGAAGACGCGGCCACGGCGCACGGGCTTTCGATCTCCGCGATCGATCCGCAAGGCGCCCGCGCCCTGCTCAACGGTGATCTGGCATCGGCCTGCGAGGGGTATGACCCACTGGATCATGTCCGCAGGCTCCATCGGCGCTGTCCCATGAGCGATCAACTGTCGAAGTGCCAATATGTTGACATCAAGCTCGGGCTGGCCGACGGCATTCTGACAAAAGTGGACCGCGCCAGTATGGCATACGGGTTGGAAGTGCGCTCGCCGATGCTGGACTATCGATTTGTCGAATTCTGCTGGCGCATACCTCCGTCGCAACGAATCTCCGGCGGTCTCGGAAAGGCGCCGCTGCGCGCCGCACTGGCGCGAGAGATGGGACCGGCATTTGCCGCTCGACGAAAGGCCGGCTTCGACGTGCCGCTGGACGACTGGATGAACGGCGGGTTTCGCCCCCGCATCGAATCTGAACTGCTCGCACGCGACGCGCCGATGGGTCAATGGCTCTCCCCCACCGCGCTGCACCGCATCTGGCGCGAACACCGCGCCGGCCGTCGGCGCAACGGCGCGCTGCTGTGGAAAATGCTCATGCTGAATGCCTGGGCGAAGCTGTTCATCCGATCCGAACGGCCGGCCAATCGTTCGCCCGCAACGCGGATGGTCGATCTCGCGCATTCGGCCGTCGCCGGCGCTTGACGTCCGCCCAATCTCCGCCGCGAGCGGATCAATGAGTTCATCGACGTGAACGCGACACTTGTCAGACGCCTCATTCTCCCGCTTCACGAATGCCTGCTTGGCCGGCCGACGTTGGCACGCGCGGCGGAACTGGAGCGCTCCCAGTGGCACACAACGAGCGAGCTGCGCGAACTGCAGACCGAAAAACTGCGCCGACTGATCACACATGCCGGCGAGCGTTGTCCATACTATCGCGATGCCATCCGCGACGCCGCGGTAGATTCGGCGTTTATGACGTTCGATGATCTGACGCGCCTGCCGACGCTGACCAAGGGCGACATTCGCCGCAACGGCTCGCGGCTCATCGCATCGCCTGAAATCGGCAGACTTTTCGACTATTCGACCGGCGGCTCGTCCGGCGATCCGCTCCTGTTCAAGATCGATCGCTCGCGACAGGCGGCCGATCAGTCCGCGCGAATCCGATCGCGCCGCTGGTTCGGCGTCGAGCCGGGTGACCGCGAACTTTATCTGTGGGGCGCGGCCGTCGAGCTTGCCGCGCAGGACCGCATCAAGCAGCTTCGCGATCGACTCATGAACCACCGGCTGCTTAGTGCCTTTTACATGACACCAAGCCGCATGGCACGCTACCTGCGCGAGATCGAGCGGTTCGACCCGGTGCATGTGTTCGGTTATCCGAGCAGCCTCGCATGTTTGGCGCGACACGCTCGGGCCATCGGCCGAAACCTGCGCGGACCGTCGCTTAAGGCGGTCTTCGTCACGGGTGAACTTTTCGATCCGCGCGATCGCACTGTCATGGAGTCGGTGTTCGCCGTTCCCGTCGCAGACGGCTACGGCGCGCGGGAGGCCGGTTTCATCGCGCATCAGTGCCCGCAGGGCCGTTATCACGTCTCGATGGAAAGCCTGATCGTCGAACTGCTCGACGAGCGCGGCCGACCAGTGCCCGATGGCGAATCGGGCGAAATCACGATTACGCACCTCGACGCCTTCGGCATGCCGTTTATTCGCTATCGAACGGGCGATCTGGCGCGGCGTTCGATCGAACCGTGCCCGTGCGGCCGTGGATTGGAGACGCTCGAGGGACTGCGCGGGCGGTGCACCGACATGTTGCGTACGGTCGATGGCGGCGAGGCCCACGCACTCTCGGTGATTTATGTGCTGCGCGAGGAGCGCGGTGTGAGGCAGTTTCGCGTTGAACAGCTTGAAAACTGTGACCTGATCGTGTCGGTCGTGGCAGAAGCACCGTTTGGCGAGGCGTCAAAGTCGCGCATCATTCACGGTCTGCGCCGATGCATCGGCGATGTGCAAGTAGAACTGCACATCGTCGATCAAATTCCAGTCGATCCGTCGGGCAAGCATCGCTGCGTGGTCAGCCGCGCAACAGCGAGGGCGTACAGCGACGGCAAGACGCCGGAGCCGCAATCAGAGATGCGGTAGGCTGTTGCGGCGAATCAGTCGCGCAACTCGCGGCCGTCAGCGTCCTTCATGCCGCCGCAGAGGCACATGACGCCCTCAATGAAACCCCAAATCCCGACAAAGCCGCAACTGACGCCGAACGTAGGGCCGCCGCCCAGGATCGACAGCAGCAACATCAATGCGCCTAGGCCCGAGTAACCGAGGTAAAATCGATGTATGCCGAACGTACCCAGGAACATCCCCATCAATCCGGCAGCGACTCGGCTGCGCGAGCTGTACTGAAACCGATGCGGGCGCGCGACCGGCGCATTGGGCCATGGCGTGTACCCTGCGTCGCGATCGTCATCGGCATGTGCTCGCCCCGGCTGCGTCACCGTCGGCTGCTCCGACGCACCATATGCACCGCGCTCGACGGCCACGGCTGGCGCGCCAGACTGCCGCCGCAGTTCTGCCGCGACCGCCGACAGCTCGGACGCATGGAGCGATCGCTCCGTGCCGCGCTCGATCAACATCGTGCCGGGCACGATGCGGCCTTCGCGCGTCCATACGACGAGCGTATCGACATCGGCAGGCCCATATCGATTGCCGTCCGAACCGATCACAAAGTAATAAACCACGGCGCTCGTCCTTTCTCCGACGGCCTTATGCCCGCACAACGGGCCGCGCCGATCCACATGCCCCTCGCCGCCGCGCGCGGCACAACCGCCGCCCGAACGCGCGAGCCTTCTCGGATGACATATTATACTTCCGAGGCGAATTATTGATTAGAATTGCGAACTCTGATTGGAATCGGCCACGAACGATCGCCTCATCGCCCTAGCAGGCAAGACCTTCGTTCGGATTAGACTTAGACTGGAAACCGATCTGAAGACCTCTGGCGTCTGGAGCCACTCAAGACGCGGCGTCGCCCTCATCATCCGTATTGTTCGAACCACCCGATGGCCGCCTGACAGGCTCCTCCAAGGGCGGCGGCATGACTTCCGCGCCCGAATTGGATCCTGTATCCATCGGACCGACCGTCGCCGGACGTGTCGACGGCGTCAGGTCTGTCAGGCTGGCGGCGACGGCGATGGGAATCCGAGCGGCCTGACTGTACCGCTGGCCTGAAGTTCGGACGCCAACGGTGCGGCCGATCATGTATTCGACGTTCTCCGTTACATCGCGCGGGATGTCGATATAGGCGATGGTCGTCTGCCGGTTGGGATCGACGAGTCGATAGCGTCGCTTCTCGGGAGCGAAAGCGTAGCTCTTGCGCAGCTCGCCGACGAAGTCAAACCGCTCCGTCTCTTTCTCGGCACGGGCTCGCATGATCTGCATGCGCTCGGTGGTCATCCGCGCCTTGAATGCATCAAGATCCGCCGACTTCGACGCCGAGTCGGCTCGCGCTTTGCGGAGATCAATCATGGTCTTTAACTGCGTGACGCGAATCTTCGCGTACTCAGAGGGCACGCGCTCATCGGTCTGGACGGCGACTTCTTCATAACGAGAGACCAACGAATCCAAGTCCCGCTGTTCGAGCGGGAGTTGCATCGTCGCCGATAAATCACCCTCGATCGCCGTCAACAAGGCCTGATATCGTCCCGATGTCTTCTGCATCTGGCCCGGTGGAATGTCGCGCGAAGTCGGCGTCGCACCGGCCGCGGCATCGCGGTTCTTCAGCGACTGAATGCTCCGATCTGTTTCGAGCGGCGCGCCGTCATCGATCGGGCGGCCGGTCGCATCCAACATCGGATCGGCGCCCTCCATGTTGCCTTCATCGTCGAATGCCGGCTCGACATCGCCGTACTCATCAGGCATGGTCGATCGGTCGATCGAATCAACGGCAATGTCCGATTCGTCCATTGCAGTCCGCGCGGGGACGGGCTGCGCGGGGCGCGGCGTTGTGGACACCGGTGTGGCGGTGGCGGCTGCGGGAGACGTGACGGCCGGGCGTGGCTGTGGCTCGGGCGACAGGGCTGCCGCATGGCGCTCCGCGATGCCGGTTCGCTGGTTGGCCGCGACCGGCTTCACGAAGTCGCGACTGATGTAAAGCAGCGCGCCCGTTGGCGGCGTGATCTTAAAAAAACCGTCGACCTCGCCGATGATCTCGACTATTTGCCCCTTCTTCACCCATAGCTGCGTCGTCGACTTGCTTGCGGCCATCTCGCTGCCGGCGCGGATTGACACGCCGTCGCGCTTCACGATGCCTGTTCGACCGCCGGACTGACGATCGACATCTTCCATGTCGACATAGCTGAAGCTTCCCGGCGGCGGGACGACGTGGTACCAGCCGCGTTCCTCCTTGACGACGACGACGCGATCACCCGTGTTCAACTTGGTCGTCGCGTACCATCCAGTGCCCGGACCGCTGCGCACGCGAACGTTCGTGCCGGTGACTTCGCCCTCCCATGCCGCGCCGGGTGTCGAAGTTGTGGCACTCGATACGGCCGCGCGATCGGCGGCCGTCGGTTGAGCAAGCGCGAAACTCGATGAAAAAATGTGTACGAGACACAGCGCGGAAAGGAGTCGACGAGCGCTGACCATGATGATACCTCCGTGTACATGCGCGGTCCCCCCGCGCGGGTGAATCGCAATACGACTGAAGCGATCGCGTTCAAAATAGGTCGCGCCGTCGCAATTGTCAATGGTATTCCCGCGAATCCGACGGTGTTCCGCGCAACTCACAAGCGTCATGAACGACGCATCCATGAGGCGCAACACCGGCCGGAAGTTGATCTCATTTCGCGCCCCATGGCCTCACCGGGCACGGACGACTTGGGAAGTGAGCAAGTTGACCGGCTGGGGGCTGCGCGCTAGAGTTCGGCTGCGGAAATCGATCCGTCCCGTAAGAAGTCACAACTTTCATACCAAGGAAATTTAAGGAGCACTCGCCATGGCTTTCACCCTGCCGCCGCTGCCATACGCCTTTGACGCTCTCGAGCCTCATATTGACGCTCGAACGATGGAAATCCACCACGGAAAGCACCACAACGCCTACATCACCAACGCCAACAAGGCGCTCGAAAGCCACCCTGATCTGGCCGCCAAGAGCCTCGAAGACCTGCTCAAGGGCATCACCGCAGCTCCCGATTCCGTCCGGCAAGCGCTCATCAATAACGCCGGCGGCCATGCCAACCATTCGCTCTTCTGGCAGATCATGGGCAAAGGCGCGGGCGGCACGCCAGGTGGAGCGATCGGCGACGCCATTACCAAGACGTTCGGCGGCTTCGATCCGTTCAAGGAAAAATTTGCCGCGGCCGCGACGACGCGATTCGGATCGGGCTGGGCATGGCTGGCCGTCAAAGCCGGACAAATCGAAGTCTTCAGCACGGCCAATCAGGACTCACCGATCATGACGGGCCACACGCCGATCCTCGGCCTCGACGTTTGGGAACATGCCTACTACCTGCACTACCAGAACCGCCGTCCGGACTACATCAATGCCTGGTGGAATGTTGTAAACTGGAAGAAGGTGGACGAGTTGTACGCCGCGGCGATGAAGTGACCGCAGCTGATCTTGTAAACTGCTTCGGTTGATATGGGGAGCATCGGCGTCCTGTCGGTGCGCACTGGCGAGGCACCGATGCTCCCTAAACCCGATTATTCAATCGAGCGGAGCGCTGGTCGAACGGAATCAGGGCCGCGCGGACCGCTCATCCCGATATAAACGTTATGAACACGACGCCGCCGGCGGCCAGCATAACAGCCGCCAGCTTGCGCGGCGTCATGCGCTCCTTGAGAATGATCACTGCGAGAATGATCGCGAAGATCATCGACGTCTGATTGAGCACTGCGGCGATCGCCGCGCTCGTGTACTTGAACCCCGCAACCCAGAAGATCATTGACAAATACGCTCCCAGGAACGATCCGGGCAGAAGATAGACCCACAGCCGATTCGGCCGAAAGACCGACAACAAATCGCGACGCTGCGGCGATGCCAGCACGATCAGCGTGAGGCAGCTTGCCCCGGCCGCCATGCGAATCGCCACGGCCCACATGAGCGGAAAGTTCGCCGACGTCAAAACCGGTTTGGCCATCACGATCCCGACAGCCATCAACGCGATCGAGAGTAGGCCGAGCAACACGCCCATCGTGATTTGCCCGCGCGTTCGGCCGGGCGGCGGCGGATGTCGCGTCGAAATGAAAACCGCGCCGAGGATCATCGTGCCGCCGATGTAATGCGCCGGTTCGAGCGATTCGCCGATGAGCATCCACGAAACCAGCAACACGATCGGACTGTAGGCGCAATCGACAATCGCAAAAATGCTTACGCCCACGAGATGGAGACTATAGAAAAAGATCGTGTCCGCCAGCGCGATCCCCAGGAACCCGCTGACGAGCAGAATGTAGACATCCTCCCGCGGGTGCTGGAGCACGGCCTGCCATGGCTCGCCGATCAGCGGAATGGTGATAATCACCAGCCCGACGCCGAGCACATTCTTGTAAAGATTCATCGCGAAGGGGTGAATTCGACCGTCGGTCTTCTTGAACAGCACCAGTGCGCAAGCCCAAGTGAGTGCGGCCGCCAAGGCGTTCAGTTGTCCGATCAAATCATTGGACAAGGTCTCTCCTCGTCGCCTCGGCTTCGATGATCATCGTAGTCGAAATTCTCCTGTCCTACGAAAACGACCGTGCCGGCCATTACGGACGTGGACGCCATGCATGTGCGCCGTAAGATGCCGCCTGCATGATTGCGAGCGCGAACCAGCTTCGGCCCGTGTCGATCATCGTGCCTACCTTTCGCGAGGCGCGAAACATCCCCATTCTGGTCGAACAGGTATTTGCCGCGCTGGCGAAGAGCGGCCGCGCGGCTGAGATGATCCTCGTCGACGATAACAGCAACGACGGTACCGAGCAGGTCGTCGCTGAACTGGCAAGAACTCACCCGGTTAGATTGATCATACGCTACACGGAGCGCGGGCTGTCGTCGGCCGTCGTACGCGGCTTCGAAGAGGCCCGGCATGACTTGCTCTTGTGCATGGACGCCGACTTGTCCCACCCGCCGGAGTCCGTTCCAAATGTGATCGCGGCCATTGATTCGGGCGATGCTGATTTCTGCATCGGTTCGCGATATGTGTCGGGTGGGCGCACGAAAGAAGACTGGGGCTTTATGCGCAAGCTCAATTCCTGGGGGGCGACGCTGCTGGCGCGCCCGTTAACGAGCGCAAAAGACCCCATGGCGGGGTTTTTCTGCATCTCGCGCGAGGTGTTCGAAAAGGCCCGCGCGGCCGGCTTGAATGCGATCGGCTACAAAATCGGATTGGAGATCATGATCAAGGCGCGTTGCCGTCACGTGGTCGAGACACCCATCGTATTTGCCGACCGTTTGCATGGGGAAAGTAAACTGACGCTCCGGCAGCAGTTGCTTTACTTACAGCATCTCTGCTCGTTGTACTGGTTTCGACGACCCTTTCTTCTCATGGCGCTCGGCTTGCTGGCGATTGCAGCAATGGTGTCGCTTGGCGCCTGGATCAGGTCGCTCGTGAGCTGATGCGCGCCGGAAACGGTATATAGGGTAATCACCTTGTGCCGCTTCTGATCCACATTTCGAACCAGACCTTACCTGATTAGATGTGGAAGGCCTGTGAGGATTTTATGAATTTTTCAGGCTTTGTGTGTATACGCACGCTCATAAGTCTTCGTCCATCATAAGGTTTCGCGCGTCTGCAGGAATTGCGCGTCCTAAGTTACTGTCAGATCATTACTTTTGACTTGAATCCGTTTTGCCAATCACTAGGATTGCCGTTCCGGCCAGGGCTTCGGTACCCCGCGTGTTCCCCCCCAGCACGCACCCGGACCCTGGCCCTTTCTCATTTATGTTTCATTATCAGTCGTCGGCCCAAGCGGCCAGACGGGCGTTGGGGGGACGGTTCGCTTGGTTTCGCGGTGAGCCTGTTGCTATAGTTGAGCCGTTTCAACGTAAAATCCAGTTTCCAACCGATAGGTGTAATTCACGTATGAGCAAGCCACGCGGCAGCGAACTGCCCTCCCGGGAGTTCCTCGACGCATTACGTCATGTCCGCCGGCCGCTGGTTCTCGGCCATGTCACGCCCGATGCCGATGCCATCGGTGCGGCACTCGGCCTCGCCGCCGCCATGAGAGAGCGCAACTGCAGCGCGACAATCGGACTTCCGGCCGGCTGCGTCGCTAAAAAACTGCAATTCATGCTCGATCTCGCGCCCGACACGCCGCGCGCCGAAACGTGGCGACCTGAAGATGGCGCGGACGCCGTTATCGTGCTGGACACCGCCTCAGAAAAACGCATCAACATCGAACCGGCCATCAACATCGCGGACGGCATTCCGGTCTTCAATATCGACCATCACATCACCAACACCGACTTCGGCCGATTTAACTTTGTCGACCCCCACGCATCGAGCACATGCGAGATCGTGGCGAGACTGCTGAAGGCGCTCGAGTGGCCGATATCGAAGCGCGTGGCGTCGCTGCTTTACGCCGGCATCCACGGAGACACGGCGGGTTTCAGCCTGCCGAATACCACGGCCGACGCGCTGCACGCGGCGGCCGATCTGGTGCGGGCCGGCGCCGACGTCGCCCACATCGGCGAAAACCTGTGCCGTTCCCAGGCGCGCACCGATTTCGAGCTGCTTCGACGGGTCTACGATCACACCTCCGTTACCGACGACGCGCTCATCGCCTACAGCTATCTTTCGCACGATGATTTTCTGGCGTCGGGCGCGAAGGCCGAAGACATCGACGACCAGGTTTCGATTCCGCTGGCGCTCAAGGGCGTTCGCATGGCCATGCTCTTTACTGAGGGTGAAAAAGGCGTCGTACGGATCAACCTGCGCGGCGAGGGCGGCGTAACGGTCGTCGAGTTGGCCCAGCAGTTCGGCGGCGGTGGCCATTCTCACGCGGCGGGCGTGCGCATGCGCAACAAGACGATGGAAGAAGTGATCCGCATCGTTCTTGCCGCGGCGAGCGAACACATTGCCCGACAGGCCCAGGCCCGCTAGGCAGCTCGGCGCTGTCGCAGCGAAATAGACGATTCAACTACACCGACGCCGATTTTTCGTCGAGCCAAACGGCCGCCAGCAAGCGCTGGCCGGCATGAAGCGGCGCGTCCAGATCGGGCGGACAGCGCACCGTGCCGTCCGGCTCCTCTACGGCGATGATTTGTGCGCCGTAGTGCTTTCGAAAATCCGCCTCGCGCAATGATCTGCCGATCACATCGATCGGCACGAGGATCCGCTGGATCATGTCGCGCTTCACCGGCGCGACCCCCATGACAAGCTGCTGAAGCCGCCCCTCCTGTTCGATCGCCGAAAGTCCGGCGTGTTCTTCAAACATCATGCGCTGCGTCTGCGCGAGATGGCTCCGGATGGCCTCAAAGATGCGCTCGCGAGAAAGCATTCCGACCCATTTGTTCGTGCCGTCGCTGGAAACGACCGGCAACACATCGTGCCTATTCTGCTTGAATTGAGTCAGCGACTGATAGACATCCATTTCGGGGTGAGTAACCACCAGCTTCGACGTCATGATGTCCGCCGCGATCACTGCCTCCGCTAACGCCGGCTCTTCCATGATGCGACGAATGTCCGGCACCGAAACCATTCCGAGCAGCCGGCCGCGCTCGGCGACGGCGAAGACCGGTCGCGTGCCCGGCTGGACGCGTTCGATCATCCCCTTGAGCGTCGTGTCCGGCGTGACGGTGTCGGTCCACGTCGGCTCCATGATGTCGGCGACGCGCCAGTTCTCCAACAGATGAACCACGGCATCGCCGGCATGCGCGGGCGACTGAGCCGACGTCGGCACTTGCTCCGAGTTCAGACCCCACTTGCGCCCGACGACATACGCAAACATGCAAACGAGCATCAGCGGAACGATCAGCCCGTAGCTGCCGGTCATCTCGATGACCATGACCATCGCTGCGACGGGCGTTCTCATGCCGGCCGCGAGCACGCCGCCGATGCCGACGGGAATCAGCGATTGTCGCAGGTTCTCCGGCACCTGTCCGGGAAAGAGCGCCTCAAGCACAGCGCCGAGAAACGCCCCGACCGCTCCGCCGATGAACACGCACGGGCCGAAGTTTCCGCCAGCGCCGCCGCTGCCGACCGTGCAGACATTGGCAATGCACTTTGCGATGGCGACAGCGCCGAACAGACCAGCCATCGTCCATGCCGTCGGCGCGGCGGCGCCCGACGGCACCTCAAAGCCGGTCATCGCGTTTTGAATGAACTCGTAGCGATAGTCCATCACCTGCGGCAACAGGCAGGCCAGCGCACCGGTCGCCAGCCCGCCAATGCCCGGCAACAGCCATCGCGGCAGACGCGACCGCGGGACGAAGCTGTTCTCCGCATATGAGAACATCACGCTGAGGAAGATGGCCACGACGCCGCAGAGCGGACCCAGCACGGTATAGGGCAACAACTCGATCGGCTGAGAGAATGTCAGCCCGCCGGGTAGATTGGTCATGAGCAGATAGCCGCCGCTGCCCAAGCCGCCAAGGATCGTCTGAAAGGTTGTGTATGCGATGACCGACGCGACGAAGGATGGGACCATCGCGTTGGATTCGAATTCTTCCTCTTTGTAGAGAATGCTCGTCGCAAACAACGCACCGCCGAGGGGACATTGGAAGATCGCCCCGACGCCCGCGGCACATCCGGCCAGCAGCATCACGCGCCTTTCGCGCGGACTGAGCTTAAGCACACGGCCGATCGATGAACCGATGGCCGCGCCGAGTCCCGCGATCGGACCCTCCGGACCGGCGCATCCGCCGCAGGAAATCACGCCGACGGATGCCAGCGCGCGCACCAGCGGACCTTTGAGAGGCAGTTCGCCCAAGCTGTGGTGATATGCCCGCGCCACCGCATTCGTGCCGTGTTCGCGCGCCGCGGGAACCAGCCAAGTGACAATGACGCCGGACAGCAGGCCGCCGAATGCCGGCAGCAGCAGCAGTGTCCACTCAAAGCGAAATTTTCGCAGTCCGGCCAGATCGGTGATGTTGCCGACAATCTGACGCGTGCCGTAATCCAAAGCCTCGTGAAGACCCGCCGCCGCCAATCCACTCAAAATGCCGACGATGATGCCGAGGGCAAAAAGCCGTGTCCAGCGCGCGGCCGGTCGACGAATGTCGCCGACGCCCGTCTTGGATGAGTGAATCGTGCCGCCCATGATCGATGGATCGAAAGTATGGCGGTTCGCGACGAGTTAGCAACCCGTGTGGAGAGGGATAATTGAGCCTGCGTGGGGAAATTCGGTGGCAGGGTGTTCCAATGATGCGCCGAAATCGATTTCAAGGTGCGGCCATTCGAGTCGGTAGCGCATGCACTCGGCGTTGTCCCGCACGGCGGTGTCAGGGGGTTGTGCCGGCCGATGTGGGCGTGGTGGTCTCCGTGTCGGGAACGATGATCTCGCCGGAATCGCCCTGTCGAGGCCGAGGATTGTGCAGCGTGACAAGTCGTCCGCAATCCGGGCACAACGTCGGTTCGTTGCTGCCGAGATACTCGTTGACGAGCACGTACGTCGGCTTGTCCTTGATCTTGCCGTCCTTTGTCCAAAAGCACTTTTCGGCTGGAAAGCCCGTGTTCTTCTTGGAGTGTGGCGAATAGACCGGCGACTTTTCACCGGCCGTTCGTACGTGGCCAAACTCCTTCTTCGTCTCAGAGCAGATGTACATGACCGGCTCGGTGTCGGGCGCGGCATATTCAGGATAGGCAAACGTTCGCCAGACGAGATAGCCCGCCGCCGCGAACAGTGCAACCGAGACCAGCACGCCAAAGGGGCCTGCAAACGGGCCGCCCTTGCCGACAGTAGACATCGCCGACGATTCCGGCGCGTCCGACGATCCGCCGGATGTCGATTCCTGACTTGTCTCGAAGTTCTGAGGTTTGTCGGCCAAGATGGCACCTCTCTAGCGGCGTCGAAACGACTTGCCCGAAAACGGCGGCACCGCGAGCCCCTATATTACATGGATGAGGCACGCGATGCCAACTTCGCGGCGCGTCAGAATGGAGATGCTGCAAGTGCTATGCCGGAATGCGTGACGCGAACGGTATCGTTCAAATGGCTTCAATCTGATCGGCCCGGAACCACCCATCAATGCCATCGGGCAATTCGACGCGTCGCCAAACGGTGCCGTCGGCGCCGTCGCGCGATTCGATGATGCGAAACTCCACGCCGGCCGGCAGCGGACGGTTGATTTGCGGCTCATAGGCATCGCCATTGCCCTTTCGCAGGACGGCCTGTCGAGCAACAATGACGCCTTCACGCTCATGGTCTCCGGCGTACATCTCCCAACCGACACTGGCCCCCAGCGCCGCAGTCGATATGCACAGCACGACGGCAAAACCGACAAGCGCCGGCACGCGCCGCTTTCGAAACAGCATGACAAACATCAGAAACCAGAAACCCGCATAGGCCCCGATCGCGGCCGCGGCGCGTACGGCCGGCGACACCTCATAATGCCAGAACAGCAATGTTCGCAGAATGGCCGTCGATGCCGGAGGATCGATGCGCACCTCGCGCAGGCTGCGGGCGTAGGCAAGATTGCGGCGAATATCGTTGTCGGATGGCGCGAGGCGCTCCGCGCGCCGATAGTTGACAATCGCCCGCCCGACATCGCCGAGCCGCATGTGCGTGTTGGCAATATTGTAAAACAAATGGCCGTTGCGGACGCCCTGATCGGCCACCGACCGAAAACCTTCGAGCGCGCTGCGGTAAAGCGTCACCGCCTCTTCTCCACGCTGCTGCGGCATGGCGACGGCACGATCGTAGTTGCGCAGCGCTTCTTCCAGCACAACCCGCGGCGAGTGTGCCTTCGGCGCGTCAATATCCGCGCCGGCATCATCGACGACCGGAACGGTCGCGAGCAGCGTGAACAGTATGGCAACAGCCGCGCTCATGCGAGATTCTGCCTCTCCATGCCTTCGATGATCCTCAAAGCACGATCGGCCAAGTCAGAGGCCGTCACGCCGCCAGCTGCGCCGTAGCGCGCGAATTCGAGTTCATCGAGCAAACGATCGACCTCAATGCGGCTCTCGCTCGATGCGCCGTGCGCCGACAACAGCGCGATCGCATCAGCGCGCGTCATGCCCGCGGCCGGCGCGTTGAATCGATCGGCGATATAGCCCATCAGCGCCGATGCGAGCATCGCGGTTGATTCTTCTCGAGCGGCCTGCTCAATCAACCGGCGCGCGTTTGGCATGGCGCCGCGCCGCCGCTGTGCGGCCGTGTCACTTCGCCGGTTTGATGTGGTTCGAAGGATCAATAACGCGGCGGCATACAGCGCGGGCATGGCCCCGATGAAAATAAAGGACGCAGTGCCGAAGCCCCCCGACTGATCGGCCAGCAGCGCCGAGATATCTGCATGATTGGCTCGAAGGCCCTGAGTCGTTTCGGTCAGCGGGGCAAGCGACGGAGCGGCCTGTGCGCCGTCATCGTTCGGCAGCGCGACACGCTCGGCCGGCCGAATGCTCAGCGCGATCGGGGCGCTCCAGACGGTTTCGTATCGTTCGGTCTCGGGGTTGAAATAGCTGAATGGTAGCGGCGGAATCTGTTTTACATCGTCGCGCAGAGCGCGGACCGTCTGAATAAAGAGCTTGTGATCCTCGCGCAGCTCGCTCGCCAGCGACTCGCCTGACAATTGAAAGTCGTCCGTGAGTGGCTTGATCTGATCGAGCCGTGGCGCTCCGATGCGCTCCAGCGGCACGCTGCCGGTCAGTATCATCGTGAGCGTGATTGGATCGCCGACAGCCGCGCTGGTCGGTACGGCGCTGGTTGCAAACTGAAACGTGCCGACCGCGCCGTTGAAATCGGCCGGCTGGTTTTCGGCCGGTAGCGGCTTGATCTCCAGCGTCGGAAACTGCGGCTTGAGGCGATGAACCCTCGGCTGCTGGGCGTGACGCGCGTCGAATATGCGAACGACCCAGGTGGGATATCGCCAAACGACGAGCAAATCGCCGAAGTCGAATGGACCTGTCTTCGCCGGAAAGACCGTCGCCTCCCACGTGAAAACGCAATAGTTTGTCAAAAGACCGCGCTCGTCGCGCAGCCGGGCGTACCGTGCGCTGACGGACCCCGTCTTTGCAGGCTCAAAGACGCCGAATCGTGATGCATCGCGATCGAAGCACAATCGAAACGTGTCGGCCGCGTTGAGCGGGCGAACGCCATCTTGCTCGTAGTCTCTGGCGTACACCTCAAGAAACATCTCGATCGGCTGTCCCAGATATGCGGTGGACCTCGGCACGACGATACGGCAGAAAACATCGCCTTGTTTGGGCGGCTTGGCCTCTTTCCCGGCAAAAACGCGTATCGGCGCGGTTCGGAGGCGGTCCTTCCCGTCATTCAATGTGAAGGCGGGAATGGTCAATTCGCCCTCGCGCATCGGCCGCGCGAGGAATCGATAGGTGTATTCTTCCGTTTGCGTCTGCTGGTTGTTAATGATCGAGATCGAACGGCGATAAGCGGGGTTCGACACGCCGGTGGCGAGTTGAATCACAAAATCGTTGGTTTCATCGGGAATCGGCGCGGAGGCCTGCCGGGGATTGGTGACGTTGACCTCGACGATGATCGTCTCGTTGAGTCCGCAGGACCGCGCCGACGCGCTGGCGGAAATCTCCGTTGCCTGAGCCGGTGACGCCATCTGCGCCATGATGCACACGATTGCCGCTGACCATGCCGGTCGGACAGCCGCGCGCGCGATCACTCTGCGTAGCGGGAGAAAATGCCTCAAGGCCCGAGCGGCCTTCGAGGGTGCGCAATGCGGATGGAGATTTCCGTCGGCCTGCATGTGCGTTACCAGTCCTTCTCGACTTCGATGCGCCCGCGGCGCATCAAGGCTCGGCGGCGCAGTGTATCGCGGCGCTTTCGCTCCATCTCACGGGCATCTTCCAGCAGTCGAAGCGCATGTTCCCGCGAGAGATCGTTGATATCGAAGCCGGATGCGGGCTGCGTCGTTGTCGACGACTCCAGATCTTCGCCCTCTTCCTGCGCGGCGGAATCTTCCGGTTGAGATTGAGCCTCCGCTTCATCCGACTCCTGTTCGGTTCGGCCGCTCTCGGCCGGCTGCGTGGCCGCGTCGGCGGCGGACTCAGTATCAGACTTGGAGGTATCGTCGTCCGTGGTTCCATCCCCCTCGGGCGAAGCAAGCCCCTCGCGCTCGGACGCCTCTCGATCGGCATTCGAGCCGTCCCGTTGATCTTCGGATGGTTCCGAGTCGCTCTGCTCTGGTTGCTCTGACGGTTCGCCGCCCTCCTGACCCTGCGAATCGCCTATCGAGTCTTCTGCTTTGCCTTGGCGATCTGATGAATCGCGGCTTTCGCTGGACGAATCCTCCCGTGATTCGTCGCCCTCGTTGGATTCATCGGATTTCGAATCGCCCTGCTCACCCTGATCGGATTGCTTAGGTTCATGATCCGAATCGTTATCCTCCGAATCCGACGGCGAGCCATCCGAATCCGGCGGCTGTTCCTTCTGAATCTGCTCCAGCTTGCGCTTCAGAAAGGCCTGCATCCCCTCGGCCATAGCCAGATTTCGAACGGCATCCTGATCGTTTGGTTTGAGCGCCAGCGCGTCCTTGTAAAAGTTGATCGCTCTGGTGATATCCTTCAAGCCGGCCTCGAGGTCCGCGCCGCGTGCCAATGCCGAGGCATGCGCCGTGCGCGCCAGATTGTATGTGGCACGCGGCTCAAGATCGGGCCGTCCGGGGCGAAGCGCGTCCTGAAACGCCGTCTCCGCCTCTTCGAAGCGGCCGAGTCGATACAACGCGACGCCGCGATTGAACGCGGCTTCCGCCAATCTGGGCGCCTTCGCGGCTGCGCGTTCGAACATCTCCAGCGCTTTCTCGTGATGACCGCCGTCGAGCAGCCGGTTGCCCTCCTGAATCGACCGAGCGGCTTCGCGCGGGATATCCGCCGCGCCCGCCCGATCCGCGCCGTGCGAAAGCACAAGCAGTATCGGCGCAATCCACAGCGCCGTTGCACAACTCCGCATCCTTCGACATTTCGTGGGCATCTTGAGCATTCTACGCCCTCACCAGCCGTTCGTTCGACGCCGCCCGGCCGCGGCTCTCACGCATCAGCGAATCGATCATCAGCAGCCCAAGGGCCGCCGCCGCGAACCAATGCGCGCGATCGTGCCGCCGCTCGATCTGCTGCTCCGCTTCGCCCTGTAGCACAAGCGGCTTGAGCTTGCGGCTGTAGATCCACTCGAGCGTGCGCTCCTGATTGTTCACTTGACCGGTGGGATGATATTCGCCGCCGCCGGCCTGGGCGATTTTTTGCAGCGCCGATGGATCAAGCCGCGACCAGACCTGCTGATCGCGAAAACGCAGATAGCTTCGCTGTCCGTCCTTCTCGATCGGAATCAGCGAGCCGGGATCATCGGTGCCGATGCCGATGGCATAGACCTTGATGCCCGAATCCAGCGCCGCCCGGGCCTCGTCGATGGCCGTGCCGCCGTGGTCTTCGCCGTCGGTCATGATGATGATCGCTCGTTCCGCGCCGGCGGCCGGTCCAAACGCGCGCCGCGCCGCGGCAATGGCATCACCGATGTTCGTGCCGCCGACGGGCGCGGTCAGCGGATCGACGTCTTCGAGAACGAGGCGGAAGTATTCGTAATCGTCGGTCAGCGGGCATGTGAAGTCCGCCTTGCCCGCGAATGCCACAAGTCCGACACTCGCCCCGCCGATTCGATCGAGCAGCCGGCGGATGTCGTCCTTGGCCCGGTCGAGGCGCGACATGCCGGCATCTTCCGCCAGCATGCTGCGCGAGACGTCGAGGCAGATCATCAGATCGAGTCGCCGATGGTGTGCCTCTTCAAAATAGACGCCCCAGCGCGGGCCGACGAGCGCCGCGCCGATCGCCAGCGCGGCCGACGAGACCAGCAGGATGCGAACAATCGGGCGCCATTGACTCAATTGAGGCGCGAGAAACGCCAGCAGACCGTCCGCCGCAAACGCCTTCAGTGTACGGCGCTTCATCGCCAGACCGTAGATCATCACGGCGCAGACGATGACGCCCGCCGACATCCACGGCCAAGCACTGTCATTCGCGAAGTACGGCTTCAGCGATTCGGTCATGATCTTGTCGATACCGGCGGCGTCCGTACGCCGCGCACACACGCACCTTCCCCGTGCATGGTAGACGATATCGTCGGCGGAATCCCGTCACGATTTTGAAACGGCAATGTTGCAGCAGGGTAAACTGATCTCGCCGGCAGCGCGAGAACTGGTCCACGCAAGACCTGCATTACTGACCGGCCGGCTTCAGCACCAACTCCGGCTTGCCGGTGCGCAGCCTGGACATGCCCATCGCGAGAAGAGTTGTCGTTGCCACGCGAAGGCGCGAACTTCCGTACTGGCGGCTCTCGCGGCAAAGCTGCAAAGCCTGCTGATAGCGGCCTTCGCGCAGAGCGGCTCGAGCCGCGGCATGAAACACCTTGGCCAACCGATCGCGGGCCACACCAGGATCGAGCTTGTCATCGGCCACGCCGGATTCGTAAAAATCGCGAAGCACGCGCGACTTCACGAGCAGATTGCGGTCCATTCGCTCCTTGCTCAGTCGGCAGCGATGCAGCCGGCGCCGGGCGAGCGGCTCTTCGATCAGGCCGAACGGAAGCCGCATGCTCAGCCGAAGCCACAGCTCATAATCCTCACAGACCGGCAGCGAAGGGTTGAACCCGCCCGACTGCATCAACACGTCGCGCCACATGACGATGGTCGGCACATGCACGAAGCTGCTACAGAACAAGGCCTGCGTGATCCAGCCGCGCTCGCAGGGCTTCGTCCGGCCCGGTAAAGGATGTCCGGACTCGTCAATCGGCGACATGGGGCCGTAGACGATGCGAAAGTCGCTATTCGTCGTGAGGAACTTGACGCTTCGCTCGAGCTTGGTGGGCAGCCACAAGTCGTCGCTATCCAGGAAGGCGACCAATTCGCCGGTCGCTTCGGCCAGGCCGCGATTACGCGCTGCGCCGGGGCCTTGCCGTGTTTGTCGAACGACGATCGGCTTTGTCGGATGGCCGGCCGCGCCGGCCGCGATGTCCTCCGTCGAGCCGTCGTCGACGACGATAACCTGGCACGGCTGAAACGTTTGCGCGCGGACGGAGTCCAGCGCCTCGCGTAGAAACTGCAGGCGATTGAACGTCGGTATGATGACGCTGACCGCGGGTGCTTTCATAAGCCTCGGCGTCGAACCCTGTCGAAACGCCTCTAGCGTCGAGCCGCTTGGCCCGACTACGACCGGCGTGCCGGCCCGACCCGTTTCCATCCAGGTCTGCGCGATGCGGCAGGCAGCGCCGAAACGTTGCCGAACAGGATGCATCCATGCGGTTCGAGGCGAGGTCCTGTCCGACCGCGTCAGCAAAGATGCGGCAAGCCGCATCCCGGCGGGGTTAGTCATAGGGGATGATGGGTATGCGGTCAAGCCTGCCGCGCGAAACCGCTCAAGTCTGGCGTGCCAGGCCGCCCACGACCCGTACGAATCCTCCGAAACGCCTGACTATGAGCAGCCGATGGCCTGTGATACACTCGCGGCCGCACTCGATGGCCTGTCACTGTCCCTCAGCAGGAACGGAGTCCGTTCATGTCCGCGTTGGAATTGAAACCCTCGCAGCGGGTCCGCGTCGAAGAGACGATCCGCACGCGCGAAGGCGACTGGAAGACCGTCACCGAAGGCGAAGTCGTCTACTTTGCCCCACACCCCACCGGAAGCTGGTTTGCTCACGGCAAGAACGACAAGCTCTGGCTGAACCGCCTCCGCCTGCGTCGTGACGATGGAGAGCTGGTGGAGTTGAACATCGGCCCGGACACGCGGGTTATAGCTCTTTAGGAACTGACCAAGCCGACGCCATGCCGATGGGCTTACCGACAAGAGACTAATCGCCGAAACGCTCAGAGCGAACGGGTTCAATTCACGGATAAAACCGCCCCATCATTCGCGGGAACGGGATCGTCTCGCGGATGTGCTTCAGCCCGCACAGCCAGACCACCGTCCGCTCCACCCCGAGGCCGAAGCCGCCGTGCGGAACCGTGCCGTACTTGCGCAGGTCGAGATACCAGGCGTAGTCGTCCGCGTTTAAGCCTTCCTCGTGGATGCGCTCCAGCAGCGCGGCCGCGTCGTCCTCGATGGCGTCACTCTTCGGCTGAGTTGGAGGAGTTCGGAATGTCCAGTGGCATACCATGCTTCAAGACGTACTGCGCCAGGCTGGCACGTGGCGGATTCTCCAGGGCGGCAACGGGAAACAGGTGCAACTCGACTTCGTCGTCGGTCACGCGCCGCGCTTCAACACATGTATCGATGCGCTGTTTCAGGTTCCACGGTTCGGCTTGCTCAATGAACGCGGCGACGTCGATATCACTCCATCGGTCGGCTGTGCCTTCGACGTGTGAGCCGAATAGGAACGCGGCGCGCACCCGCGCCCGCCTGGAGAGTACACGTAAAGCCGTCCGTGCCTTGTGTTCGACTAGAGCATCGACGACAACCATTTCATCACGTCCTCGGTTTCAAGAAGCAGACCGGCGGCTGTTTCGCGCGAAACATCGGCATATGCCGACTCCATCGTATCCGGATAGCGGGACTCAAAATAGTACTCCGAGAGTTCGCGCAACAGCCGGGCCTGATCGTCATTCGGCTCAAGACCCGCCTCCTTCGCCAGTTGCATCAAATGATGCAGTCGAGGAGGTAACTCCCCAGTCCGCGCGGCGATGATGCCTTTAATCATCTTTTCGACAGCTTGCTGGCAGCAGAACAGCACATATAGAAGCCGATCGCTGTCGAGCATGGCCCGCGCCGTATCCAAGTCATACGCGGCTCGCTCCATCCATTGTTCCGGCGCCGGCTTGCTCATTCAATTGTTCCCATGCGTTACACTCATCCATTATAGAGCAACCGGTCCCCTACGGATAAAACCGCCCCATCATTCGCGGGAACGGGATCGTCTCGCGGATGTGCTT
>CAZRFP010000033.1:0-30013 GCA_964599535.1 uncultured Planctomycetaceae bacterium | reverse complement strand
GTACGATTCTGACGACCTTGACCGGTCTGATTACCGTACTTATTATGTACATCTGGGGCGGACGTGGCATACACAGCATCAACTATGCCCTGCTGATCGGCATGGTTTCGGGAGTCTACAGCACGCTCGCTATTTCAACCCAGTTCCTGCTCCGGCGCGGGCAGGTTGCGCTGGCCAAGCTGTGAGCCTTGGCTGAATCTATCTCGGTTCGACGTCACGGAGGATGTCAAATGAGTACGGAAGTTCGAATCGGTGTCGCCGCCGGTTTCTTGATCGTCGTCGTTGCCGGCGTGTACTTTTTCTACGGCAGCGACCGCGGCGCGGATGATCTGCGCATCGTCGCCGGATCCGGCGAGACCGTCGCGCCGACCATCCCGCCGTCGCGCGATGCGGTCGCTGCGAATCAGCGACCGGCTGGCACGCGCGCGGCGCCGTCGGATTCACGAACGGCCCGCGCGACTCCGCAAGCCAAGCCGAACTCCGTCGCCGGTTCGCAGCGAACACCGCCGACGGCCAACTCGACACTCGCGTCGAACTCCGCGCGGCCGACTGTCGGCGATTCCCGAGGCCCCTCGGTCGGCTCGGACCATCGGCGCGATGTCGTCGCCGGCCCGCCGGTTAATTCGCCGATCGCACGGAATGCAACGCCTGGCGCGGCAAGCGGCTCAACGGCCGCGAATGACGCGCCGCTTCGACCGGATGCGTCGCCGACGCTATTGAGAACATCCCCGTCACCTTCGCTCGTTGAGGCGACTCGGCGCAATCTCGAAAGCGGCGACGACGCCAAGCCCGCCGACCACTTGAAAGATTCGACCGCTCAACCCTCCGCAGGCCACGTCATTCAACGGCCTGCCGGCTTTGAGGCTTCTCGCGAACCGGCGTCGAGCGCCAATGATCCTGTAGCCGCTTCGACTGATTCCATCGGAACGCCTGCGCGAACCGAGACAGCGGACAAGCCGCGCGAAGCCGGCGCCATTCAACTGCCGCCATCCTTGCAGCCGGCCGGTCTCAAGCCCGTCGAAATGAAGCCGACGCCGCTGAGCCGTTCAAGCGACGCGACGCCTGCCGTCCAACCGAATGTGCAGCCGAGCGCCACGACTGCGCGAAGCGCGGCGACGCCGGCAGGCTGGCCGAAGTCTCACACCATCGAGTCCGGCGATACGCTCTCGTCGATTTCAACGACGTATTATGACTCCACGCGACATGTCGATCTTCTGATGAAAGCCAACCCGGCGCTGGACCCGCGCCGACTGAAGATCGGCGATGTCATCACCATTCCATCGCCGGAACCGGCCGCCACGACACCGACCATCAGCCGCGAAACCGTCCGCCTGGTCGATGCATCGTCGAGAAACGTCGACACCGCGCCGCGCTCGACCGCCGCGACCCCGGCGCGCTCCGGCCGGACCTATGTCGTCCGCAAGGATGACACGCTGTTCAGCATTGCCCGACGGATGCTCGGCGATGGCGCAAAGTGGAAGACCATTCTCGATTTGAATCGCGACCAACTGAAGAACGACCCGCATCGGCTGAAGATCGGCATGGAACTGGCTATTCCCTAATCGATGCGATTCGCCGGATCGGCGCGCCGATGCAATCGTCGTCTGACGCCGATTTTCAATGCACGCGAACCGACGCACGAACCCCGGAATCGCATTCCGGGGTTTTTCTTTTGCGCGGCCATTGTTCGCACGCCGTCAAGACGAATACCACCAGAAGGCCTGTCGCGCACCACTGCCCCGGCGTATAGCCCAGCCACGGCCGTCGCAGTGCGTCGTGCCAGAGCGTCGTCCATGTGTTTTCGCCGTGGCCGGGCCAGAACCACCACAGATTCAGCGATGATACGACAAGCACGATGACGAAAAGTCCGCGCCACTGACCATCGTTGCGAAACGCCCACAGCCACAGGCCCACAGCCGGCAGCAGATACCGTTCGTGCATTTGCGTCGAGAGAAAGAAGAATGCGATCGGCAGGATACGTGCCGCCCATGCGACACACTCCGCGCTCAGCTCTCGCGCGCGAAGCACCCACGCGACGATCGCCCATGTCGCCAGTACGGCGCTCAGGCCCATGTCTCGCGCCGTCATGCCCATCAGCAATCGGCCGGCGTCGCGCACATAAGACTCGTTCATCGTCTCCAGCGCCGGCGACAGCATCGGATGCAGGAGAAACCAGCCGCTGAAGCCGTTGAGATGCGTGAAGGGATAGAACGATGCCGCGCGCGCGTAGGCTTCCCATGCGCCGTCCCACGTGCCATGGAACGGCAACAGCACGGCAGCCGTCGGCAGCATCGCCGCCACGGCAAGAAACGCCCAGCGCCGCGCGTCCCAAGCCGCATGCCGCAACGCAAACATGATCCAGATCGGCGCGACCATCAGGGCTTGCGCCTTGATCAAGACTGCGATCGTCGCCCAGAACACCATCCACGTCGCGCGCCCGCGCCGGACGCACTCAAGGGAAGCCAGCATCGGCAGGACAAACAGCGAATCGACCTGCCCCCAGACAGCACTGGTGAATACCAACGGCGGCGCCAGTGCGTAGAGCACACCGGCCGCAACACCGGCGCCGCGCCCCGCGCGACGACCAATCCAGATGCACAGCAATCCGGCCAGCACTGCGTCCGACGTCACGGCAGGCAGCTTGAGCAGCGCCGTCAATCGGCCCACGGCCGGCTCGTCGCTGGATGCTCGGACGCCGTAGACAACGTCGCGACCGAGCCGCTCGCCCTCCGGCGAGAGCGCCTCATACACCGGCCCCATCGTTCGCAGCACCAGGACATACCCCGGCGGATAATTGCACCAGCGCCATCCGCCGCCGCCCGGGCGAAAGTCATACAGCACGGTCAGCCCGCCCGGCGGAGCAATCTCGGACCCGGCGCGGCTGATTTCGGCCCACGCCGCGAACTGCACTTGATCCGGCGCGTAGCCGCTGGTGCCGATGAGAGCCAACCTGACCAGTAATCCGATTAATCCGATCACGACGGCCGTTGGATACAGCGATGTGCCGGCTGATTCGTCTTTCATAGACCTCACCGCTGTCGGCATTTTCGCGCGCCTCGTTCAGGCCTTTTCCGGACCTATGCTACGGTCATGTCCGCGAATGCTTAATCCTTAATCCCATCGAACCGAAATAAAACTGCGATCAGCGGCCCAAGGCGCGCTGAACAGAACAGGTCGCGAAGGAAGCAGGATGGACCTCGCCTCAATCATCGGATTTGTCGCCACACTCGGTCTGTTGGCGTATTCACTCTGGGTCGGCGCCAATGGCGACGTGGCCGGCGCTTTCTTCGACACAGCTTCAGTCGTCATGGTCATCGGCGGCGGGCTTTTTGTCACGTGCGTCGCCAGCCGGATCGACAACCTGCTCACCTTCTTCTCCGCCGTAAAGGTCGTCTTCTTCTCGCGCAAACAGTCGCCGGCGGAACTGATCGCCCAGGTCGTGAAGCTGGCCGACATCGCTCGCCGCGAAGGCATCCTCTCGCTGCAAAACTCCATTGCCGAGATTCAAGACCCCTATCTTTCGAATGGCATACAGATGGTCGTCGATGGCACCGATGCGGAAACCGTCAAGGCCGTTCTCGAAGCGGAAATCGACGCCATCGCCCAGCGCCACTCGGAAGCCAGGTCCGTGCCCGACATGCTCGGCAAGTACGCCCCGGCCTTCGGCATGATCGGAACGCTGGTCGGCCTCGTCGTCATGCTTAAGAACATGAGCGATCCATCGGCCATCGGGCCGGGCATGGCCATCGCGCTGCTCACCACGCTTTACGGCGCGCTGATCGCCAATGTTTTTGCTCTGCCCATCGTGGACAAGCTCAGCACGCGCAATGACGAGGAGATGCTCTACCTGGAAATCGCCAAGGCAGGCGTGCTCTGTCTGCAGGCCGGCGACAATCCGCGCATGCTGGAAATGAAGCTCTCGGTCATGCTCGCGCCGAAGCGCCGCGCCGAACTGGCCAACGCCCGCAAAGCGTGATGCAAGCGACTCACGTCGACAGGAGCCGAAGCCGTGGCACGAAAGCACGTATGTCCGCCGAAAGGAGCGCCCGCCTGGGTGCTCACCTATGGCGACATGATGTCGCTCTTGCTCTGCTTCTTCGTGCTCCTCGCCTCGCTGGCAAACTATGACGACAAAGACAAGCTCTTCATGGCCGCAATGGAGTCCATCTCCAAGGCCTTCGGCGCGACCGGCCAAGTGGGATACTTCCCCGAAAAGCAGGTCGATTTCAAGAGCTTTCTCATCCAGCTTCAATCGCACGTCGTGCCGGTCGAGACGCGCAATTACGGCCACTCCGACGAGCCCGGCGTCGACGGGCGGCTCTACCGCGTCAAGAAAGTGCGCGACGGCGTGGAACTGACGGTCGGCGGACCGATCGCCTTCGGCCGTTTCAGCGCCGAACTCGAGCCGCCGATGAAGGACATCCTTGAAAAGCTCATCGGCGAACTTAAGGGCAAGACGAACAAGCTCGAGATCCGCGGTCACACGACCAATGAGCCGCTCCCGCTCGAATCGAATCACAAGGATCACTTCGCGCTTGGCTTCGCCCGAGCGCGAAGCGTCGCCGACTATCTCGTCACCAAGGGCATCGATCCGCGCTCCATCCGCGTATCGTCCGCCGGACCGTATGAACCGGTTAAAGGGCAGGCCTATACCGATGATCGCCGCGCAGCGAATCGGCGCGTGGAGATCGTCGTGACACAGGCGCTGCTGACGGACTATCTGCCGAAATCCGACAGCGTGGCGTCTGACGTTCTCGCAACCGAAGGCGTCGCCCCCTGAACTGCGTTCGTTCCGGCCCAAGCACCGGCGTGCTTTCGCGCCGGCTCCGCACTAGAATCCGCAACTAACACACCACAGCCAGACCCCCATGCGACGGCACGTCGCGGAGCGCGAAATGAGCACAACGGACATCGAAGTCATCAACGCCAAGAAAGTCTATTTCAAAGATCGAATTGAGATTCCGGTACTCGACGGGCTGAATCTGAAGATCGCCGCGGGCGAATTTGTCGCCCTCATGGGGCCAAGCGGATCGGGCAAGTCCACCCTGCTGCATCTCGTCGGCGGCCTGGATACGCCCACGGCCGGCAGTATCCGCGTCGGCGATTCGTATCTCGAACAGATGACCGAGCGGGAGCGCACGGCCTGGCGAAGCCGGCACGTCGGCTTCATCTTTCAGATGTATCATCTCGTTCCCGTGTTGACCGCGGCGCAAAACGTCGAACTGCCGCTGTTGCTGTTCAAGATGCCCCCGAGTGAACGGCGCGATCGCGTCGCGACGGCGCTGAACATCGTGGGGCTGGGCGATCGAATGGACCATCGTCCGAATCAGCTCTCCGGCGGGCAGGAGCAGCGCGTCGCCATCGCCCGAGCGATCGTGACGGACCCCGACGCCATTCTCGCGGACGAACCGACCGGCGATCTGGACGCGAAAACCTCCGAGGAAATTCTCGCACTTCTCAATCTGCTCAACACGGAATTCGGAAAGACGATTCTCATGGTGACGCACGATCCGCGCGCCGCTTCGCACGCGAGCCGGACGGTGCATCTCGAAAAGGGACTTCTCGAGCGCGAGGAATTCAATCCGGCCCGTCCCCGTGCAGCGGTGGTATAGGTGCGCCCGATCAGAGCCGCGACCGTCAGGAAGCGGTAATGTTTAAGAAAAGTGCCGTTTGTGTGGCAGTAACCATGTGATCTCACGAATGACTGAAAATGTAGTGTGTACAGTTATTTGTTATGGAGCGCAATTCGCCGGGAGCGCCACCGCTTCCTTACGGTCACGGCTCTGATTATGCGGCCCTGATTGGGCGGCTGGGATTGGGCGGTTCGGAATACGCGGCTTTGTCTAAACCATGATTTTGCCGGAGTCTGATTTGTGACGCTGACCTATCTCATGCTGCGGAACTTTCAGCGTAATCCGCTGCGATTCGGATTGACCGCCATCGCTTTCGCCCTGCCCATGGCCATTTTCGTCGCCGCCATTTCGCTTGTCGTCGCCATGGCCCAGGCCGCCGCCGCAAACGCACAGGAACTTCGCCTCGGCGTGCGACACAAGACCACGCTCACCAACACGCTGCCCGAAGGCCATCGCCGCCGCATCGAAGCGCTCGACACCGATCGGACGCGACTGCTGGCCGTCTGCGGCATGCGGTGGTTCGGCGGCCGCGTGCCCAACACACCCTCCACGCTGACAAGCCTCGCGGCCGATCCGGATACATTTCCCATCGTGTATACCGATGTTGAGATGCAACCGGATGAAATAGAGGCGTGGAACAAGGACCGCCTCGCGTGCGTCGTCGGCAGCGGACCGGCCGAACTGTACGGCTGGAAACCCGGCGATCGCATCACGCTGGAAAGCACGGTGCCGCCCTATCTGAAGCTGGATTTTCACGTCGTTAAGATCGTGACAAACCCGTTCCGAACAAACTTCTTCTGGTTTCGGCGGGACTATCTCACCGAATCGCTGAAGGCCGCGGGCGAAGACAGCCCGCGCTGCAACATCTTCTGGGTCAAATGCCGAAATGTCGAAGCCCTGGCCGAGCTTCGCGCCGAGATCGACGAACTCTTCGCCAACACACCCGATGAAACGCGCACCGAAGACGAAAACACCTTCGCCGCCAGTTTCATACAGGCCAGCGGCAACATTCCCGGCCTGATGCAGGCCATGTCCATCGTCGTTGTCGTCGTGATCACGCTGGTTGCGGGCAACACGATGATGATGAGCTTTCGCGAGCGCATGCGCGAACTGGCGGTCTTCAAGGCGATCGGCTTTCAGGCGTCGACGGTCTTTCGGATCGTGCTGAGCGAGAGCCTGCTGTTGGCGATGGGCGGATCCCTGCTGGGCGTCGCGCCGGTGGCACTCTATCTTTATTTCAATCCGCTGCGCTTCATGCGGTTCGGCCCGATGGGCATCATCGAAGTGTCGTGGATAGCCGTCGCCGTCTCGATGGTGATCGCGCTATTGGTGGGACTGGCCGCCGGCGCGTGGCCGGCGTATCAGGCGATGAGGTTGAGAACGACCGACGCGCTGCGCCGCGTCGCATGAGGGAGGCGGATGCCCAGTCGCCACCGGCGCACATGGAAACAACATGGCTTTACCCATTCAATATCACTGGCGAAACCTCTTCGTCCGCAAGACGACGACCGTGCTGACGATTCTGGTCATCGCGGCCGTTGTCGGCGTCTTCGCGTGGATGCTCGGCTTTCGCAGCGCCATCAACGGCGCACTGGCCGTCGCAGGTGAACGTGAGAAGATCATTGTTCTCAAAACCGGCGCCACCGCCGAAAGCAACAGCGCGATTCCCCTGGATGACTACAACAAGCTCGCGCAAGTGTCTGGTGCGATTCGAGACCCGGCGACCGGGCAGGTCCTGCTCAGCCCGGAGATGATTGTACAGGTCTCGAGGCCCCGATTGCGCGACGGCGGCCAAACCTTCGCCAATGTCGCCGTTCGCGGCGTGACCGACGACGCCTTCAAGATACATACCAACGTCAAGCTGCTTGGGAAGTCGTTCTCCATCGCCGAACGAGAGGTGATCGTCGGCGTCGCCGCGTCGAAGCAGTTTGGCGGCCTAAACATCGGAGATGTCATCCAACTCGGCTACGGCGGCGATCGCGGCTACACCGTCGTCGGTTTTTTTTCCGCCGATGGCGGACCGTTCGAGAGCGAAGTCTGGGGCTATTTGCCATCGCTGATGGGCGCCTACAATCGGACGATGTACTCCTCGGTGAGCTTCCGCCTGGAGCCGAAGCAGGACCCCGATCCGGTCATCAAGCAGATAAAAGGTCCCGCGATCCAGCTTGAAGCCAAAACCGAAAAGAGCTACTGGATCGAGCAGACGACCAACATGAACACCTACCTCGCGATCACCGGCGTGCTCGTCGCCGTCATGTCGCTCGCCGCCGTCTTCGCCATCGCCAACACGATGTACTCCGTCGTGGCCGGCCGCACCCGCGAGATCGCCATGCTGCGGACGATCGGCTTTAACGGCCGGCAGATTCTCACGGGCCTCGTAGCTGAATCGGTCATGCTCTCCCTGCTGGGCGGCGCACTGGGGTGCCTGAGCTGCGCGGGTTGGCTGGCGCTGGCCGGCAATAAGAAGGACATGTTTGGCGCGACGACGTTTACGACGATGGCCTTCGAGATTCAATTGACGCCGTGGATCATCGGGGGGGCGCTTGGCCTGGTGACGGCGCTGGGCGTTTTGGGCGCGATGATGCCCGGCATCCGCGCCGCCCGGCTCGAAGTGCTGACGGCGCTGCGAGAGGCATAATCTCAACACCATACAACCACTTGAACACGTAACGACCAACGTAACCGCATGAATCTGCGATTGATTTACCTCTATCGAAATCTGGCGCGAAATCCGCTCCGCACGTCTCTGACTTGCCTCGCGGTCGCGCTGCCCATTGTTATCTTCGTGCTCTCCATGTCCGTGGTCGATGGGCTTTCCAAGTTTCTCGACAACTCCGCGAAGCAGTTGCGCCTCGCCATCACGCAGAAGACATCCATCATCAACCCGCTACCAGCCGGCATGCGCAGCAAGATTGAAGCGCTGGATCCGTCGCGAGAGCGGCTCATCGCCGTCTGCGGCGTCCGATACATCGGCGGGCAGCGGCGCGACAAGCCCACTCCGCTTTCCACCCTGGCCGTCGACCACGACACCTTCGTCACGGCCTTTCCAGAGCACAATCTCACTGACGAGGAAATTGCCGACTGGAACAAGGATCGGCAGGCCATCATGATCGGTCGCGGCACGGCGGCCGACATGGGATGGAAAGTGGGCGACCGCATCACGATCTTTCCGTCAGTGCCGCCCTACGTGGACATCGAGTTTCGCGTCGTGTCCACGCTCCCGGAAGGCACCGACATCATCACCAACTGGTGTCGGCGCGACTATCTGGAGGAGATTCTCAAGCAGCAATATCCCGAAGCCGCCGCGGCGATCGCCGCCACGGGCGATGACGACGGCAGCCCGTTCAACAAGGTGACGTTCTATTTCGTCAAATGCGCCTCGCAGGCCGATCTCGAACACTATCGCCAGCGGATCGACGAGACCTTCCGAGGCTCGCCCGACGAAACCAAGACGCAGGACGAAAAGACTTTCATGAATGAGTTCATCAAGCAGCAGTTTGACTTGCAGAAGAACCTCACGCTGCTGTCGGCGCTGACGGTGTTCGTCGCGGTACTGGCCGCGGCAAACACGATGAGCATGAACTTTCGCGATCGGATCAACGAAGTCGCCACGCTCAAGTCGCTCGGCTTCGGCGGCGGCTTCGCGCTCGCGCTAATTGAAACCGAAAGCCTGCTGCTTTGCTCGCTCGGCGGTCTCGTCGGCACTGCCGGGCCGTTCATCGCCTTCAACTACACGCCGCTCAAAAACTGGACGATACCAATCATCCAAACGCTCGAAGTCGTGCCCTCCACGTGCCTCAAGGCCATGGGCATCGCCATCGGCATCGGCGTCATCGCCGCGATCTGGCCCGGCTGGCTTGCGTTTCGCATGAAAGTCGTGTCCGCATTGCGCGACCTGGGATAAGGACACATGGCGCTTCCACTGACTTACAACTGGCGGAATCTGTTCGTGCGAAAGCTCAGCACGCTGCTGACGTTCACCGTCGTCGCCGTCGTCGTGGGCGTATTGGCCGTGCTGCTCTCATTTGCCGAGGGCATTCGCCAGTCTCTTCGCACAAGCGGGTCGTACCGCAACGTGCTCGTACTCAAGACCGGCGCCACCGCCGAAAGCACCAGCCTGATCAGTACCGACGAAGCCGGCCGCGTCATTCAGACCCCCGGCATCGCCCGGACCACAACCGGCGAGCCGCTCATCAGCAGGGAGCTGTGCGTGCAGACCTCGATCCGGCGGCGCGGACCGGACGCCAATCCGGCCAATGTCGCCGTGCGCGGCGTTGATCCCCTGGCGCGGCAGGTTCACACCGAAATCGAAATCACCGAAGGACGCTGGTTTAACGAAGGCGCGTCAGAAGTCGTCGTCGGCAAGGCCGCCTCGCTGCGCTACACCGATCTGGGTATCGGCGATCGCATCGAGCTCGGCCGGACGAACAGCCGCCTGTTCGAAGTCGTCGGCATTTTCGCCGCCGGCGGCGGACCGCTCGAAAGCGAAGTGTGGGCCGAGCGCGGCGCGATCGCCGACGCCTACAACCGCTCGTTCGTCTCCAGTATTTTCATCCATCTCGACGAGAATGCCTCGATTGATGATGCCATCGCCTATATCCGAAGCCCAGCCGTGGCGCTCGATGCCCGCACCGAAATTGACTACTACGAAGAACTGACATCAAAGTCCGTTCAGATCGTCGCCCTGACGACGATCCTCATCGCCATCATGGCCACGGGCGCGGTCTTCGCCGTCGCCAATACCATGTATGCGGCGGTGGATGGCCGGCGGCGCGAGTTCGCCATGCTGCGGACCATTGGCTTTTCCCGGGGGGCGATTCTCATTTCGCTCATTATTGAGTCGCTGATGATCAGCCTGATGGCATGCTTAGTTGGACTAATCGGGGCCTCGTTCGTGAGCGGCCGGCGCGAGGATTTCTTATCGGACATGACATGGACCGTGCTGGCGTATGAGCTGCGCATGACGCCGGCCATCGTCGCGGCATCGCTGGCGGTCGCGGCGATCGTCGGCGTGGGCGGCGCGATCGCCCCGGCCGTTCGCGCCTCGCGAATCCCCATTCTGGAGGCCCTGCGAAAGGCATGAGCTTCCGCTACAATCCATAAAGATAATGGCGACGCAACCGGATATCCGCTCTCAACTGCGGTCCCTTTCGATTCCCAAGGACCAACGCCCCGTCGCATCCGCAGTGAAGCGACCCGCGCGCGGCCGCGCAGGGTGGATCATTCTCATCGTCATCCTCGCCGTTGCAGGCGGCTCGCAAGTCTATCGCATCCTGCCCGGCGGCTCGCCCCTTCTCGGCGCCGCTTCCGCCGATGAAAACGTCCGCCTGCATGTCGTAACCAAACGGACGGATACCGGTCCGATGCCTGTTCACACCGGAACGGGCAAGATCGTCTCGGATCATAAGGTTCGCGTCGCGACCAAAGTGTCCGGGCAGGTCGTCGAGCTGCTCTTCGAGCAGGGCGACCGCGTGGAGCGCGGCCAGGTTCTCGCGAGAGTGGAGAACGTCTTGCCTCGCGCCCGCCGAAACGAAGCGGCCGCCGCACTGGAAAAATCCCGTGCCGCGCTGGCCTATCAACGCATCAACTTTGAGCGCACCGATCGGCTCTTCAAGCTCGGCAGCGCTCCGGAGATCGAATACGCCGACGCGAAGCGTGCCGTCGACGAAGCCGCCGCCCAAGTCGAACAGGACGAAGCGGCGCTGAGCTGGGCCGAGCAAATACTGCGCGACTGTGAAGTCGTCGCCCCGATCAGCGGCGTCATTCTCGAACGCAATGTCGAAGTCGGCGATTTCGTCGCCGCGGAGGGCGGCATCGGCGCGCAGGCCAATGCGCAATTCGGCACGATCGCCGATATGACCAAGCTGCGTGTCGAAGTCGATATCAGCGAACTGGACATCGCCCGCATCCGCCGCGATATGAAGTGCGTCATCACGCCGGATGCATACAAGGACCGCAGATACAACGGCCACGTCATGTGGATCGACCCCGGCGCGAACTACTCAAAAGCCACGGTGCAGGTAAAGGTGCGCATCGACGATCCGGACAACCACCTGCGTGTCGAAGGCGTGGCACAAGTCGTCTTTCTCGCGGATGCCGGGGCGGAACGGACGCCGGAGAGCAACTCAAACGCCGAAGATGCGCCGGCGAATTCAGCGACGCAGTCGTCGTCCGACATCTGGATTCCCGCGTCGGCGTGCAAAGTCAGTCCCGACGGAAAAACCGGACGCGTGTTTGTCGCCAATGACGGTCGACTCAACGAACAGCGTATCACCGTCGGCCGCCGCATTGCAGGCCAAGTCGAAGTGCTCGCCGGACTTTCGGTGGGCCAGTCCATTGCCGCCGACGGCCTCGACAAACTCACCGACGGCCAGCGCATCAAACGCTAAGCCTGTCAGGCCGCAAGGCGGGCGCTTCAATCCAAGAACAGGCCGGGTTCAGTGAACTCGTCACCTGGCGATTCGTCGCGCGGCGGGGGCGTGAGGCCGAGATGTTCGTACGCCGCCGGCGTGACGCAGCGACCTTGGCGGGTGCGGATGACCAGTCGCCGCTGAAGCAGAAACGGCTCGACCATGTCTTCCAGCGTGTCACGCGACTGGCCCAGTGTCGCGGCCACGGCCTCAATTCCCGCGGGTCCGCCGCGATATGTCTCGATCAGACAACTTAGAAACGCGCGGTCCAGCCGATCCAGACCGGCTGCGTCGATCTCTTCGATCGCCAAGGCCCTTTCAACAACGCCGTTATCGATCCTGCCGTCGGCACGGACCGTGGCATAATCACGGATGCGACGCAGCAGCCGATTCGCGACGCGCGGCGTTCCCCGGGCGCGATGGGCGATGAGGCTCAGCGACTCAGGCGAAGCGTCGATCTCCAGCCGCAGCGCTGATCGACGCAGAATCTCGGCCAATTCAACGGCATCATAAAAATCCAGATGATAACGCAGGCCGAAGCGGTCGCGCATCGCAGCGGTCAACATGCCGGCGCGCGTTGTCGCGCCGATGAGCGTGAATCGCTTCAGCCGAAAGTTCACCGTTCGCCCGCCGATGCCGCCGTCGAGCGTGTAATCGACGCGAAAGTCCTCCATCGCCGGATAGAGAAACTCCTCGACGGTTCGATTGAGCCTGTGTATCTCATCGACGAATAGTATGTCGCCTTCGTCAAGTCCGGTCAGTGTGCTCATCAGATCGCCCGTCTTGACGATCGTCGGTCCGCTCGTGACGCGGATGCGATCGGCGGTGCCCATCTCCTCGGCGACGAGATGGGCGAGCGTTGTCTTGCCCAAGCCGGGCGGACCGTCAAGAAGAATGTGCTCCAGCGGCTCTCCGCGCTTCCGCGCGGCGGCGATGGCGATCTGTATCTGCTCGATCACGGCGCGCTGGCCGATCCACTCGTCGAAGCGGCGCGGGCGCAAGGCAAAGTTCGACTGCGCTTCGCGGTCGGAGAGGGAGTCGGATGAGATGATACGCTCGCGGGCCATGAGAAACTCGAATACCAGCAATGCAAAATCAAAAAAGGAACGAAGAAACCGGGCCGCTCATCCTTCTCGCTTTCACGATTCCAACGTTGCCGGATCAAACCAATCCGCTATCGCTCCGCACCGCCTTTGACGCGGTAAGCCGCCTTCACCCATTCATCGGGACCGGCGATATTCTGATGCAATTGGGCCGCGCGGGCCACCCAGCGCTGGGCGTCGGATCGGACATCGCCCCATTGCGTGATGATGTCGATCGCCACGAGCTGCTCGTCGGTAAAGTCGGGCTTCGTGCCTGCTTCGACCGGACCGGTCAGCACCGCGTGCTCTGTCACCTTGCCGCGCAGCTCGGCGACGATCTGCTCGGCGATGCGGCGGCCGATGCCCGGCAGCTTCGTCAGCGCGACGACGTCGCCGCGCTCGATGTCCGAAGCGATGCGCGCCGCCGGCGCGGCCAGCGCCCGCAAGCCTTTTCTGGTGCCCATCCCTTTGACCGTCGTGAACAGTCGAAAAAACGCGCGGTCCTCAGCGCGAAGAAAGCCGACCAGCCGCGGCGTGAGATTTCCGCCCGGCGAGTTGGCCTCCAGATATTCCAGCGTGTGCAGCGTGATTTCACGGCCGATGCTGGCATTCAGTTCGGCGGCGGCATATGCGGGTACGAGCGCTTCGTGCGCCAGTCCTTCACGCTCAATGACGACCGTCTCGTCCGTTAATTCGCTCAGAATGCCGGTGATGCGCACGATCATCGCTTCGCCGCCTGTTCCTGCCGATCCGCGGCACAGCGGCGAGACTGCCTGTCGACCGCGGCGCACCATGCGACGGCCAGCGCATCGGCCACATCCGGCGGATCGGGAATGACATTGAGCCTGAGTGTCGAAAGTATGGCACGCTGCATCTGCGCCTTGCCCGCGTGACCGTTGCCGGTGAGCGTTCGTTTCACATGCGTGGCCGGCAGGCTGACCACTTCGACGCCGCGCCGCGCGGCGACCAGCAGCACGACGCCGCGGGCATGGCCCATGAGGATCGCCGTGCGCGGATGCTTGTAGTGGGCGTAAAGCTCTTCGACGGCCACAAGATCAACGCGGTGCTCCGACAACACTTCGTCGAGGCCGGTCTCGATTTCGCGCAGACGCGCGGCAAGCGGCAGCTTCGTCGACGACCGTACCAACCCGGCATCAAGCACGCGCGGCGCAGTCGACTCGATCACGGCATAGCCGGTTCGATCCAGCCCGGGATCGATGCCCAGAACGGTGAGCATCTCGGCGCGCGTCGGAGCGGCAGGTCGCGAAACGCCGTTGGCGCGGCTTGCGATGGCGGCTATTCGATTCGCCACAGAGTTGCATCCTTGCGATCTTCGAGCGTCACGCCCAATTTCGTTAATTCACCACGGATGTGATCTCCAATGCCGTATTGCTTCGCCTCGCGCGACATTCGGCGAACCTCCACCAGAAGATCGATCAGCTTCGGCGCAAGCCCGTCGCCGCTGAGCCTTGTCGATGTCGGCTGCGCCGTCAGCAGACCCAGCAGATTCGCCAGCGACACAAACGTGCCTCCGCCGGCCTGCGCCGCGGCTTTGAGCTGAGCGTCGGCCTGCGTCTCCATCCGCGATTCGTCGATAAAACGGTTGATCGCGCCGGCGAGCTCAAATAGCACGCCGATCGCGCCGGCCGTGTTGAAGTCATCATCCATCGCCTCCAGAAAGCGCAGACGATGATTCATGACGCGCTCGATGAAATCGCGCGCGACGGGGCCGGCGTCGATATCGCGAACCTGCTCGATCTGCATCGCGGCGCGATAGGGGTCCGCGCCGGTCGCGCGCTCGAGACGCTCCATCAGCCGATAGAACGTGCCCATGCCGGTCTTCGCCGCCGCCAGCGCATCGTCGGAAAAGTCAATCGGCGAGCGGTAGTGCGACTGGATAATGAGAAATCGCAGCAACTCCGGCGGGTGCTTCTCCAGCAGGTTCGACAACTGCAGCGAGGCCATTACCCGTTCAAACTCAGGATCGGACTTGGATATCTTCTTCGTATTGAATCGCGTCAGACCGTTGTGCAGCCAGTACTTCGCGAAGGGCTTTCCCGTGGCCGTCTCCGACTGTGCAATCTCGTTTTCATGGTGGGGGAACTTGAGGTCCAGACCGCCGCCGTGAATATCAAATGTCTCGCCGAGATATTTCGACGCCATGGCGGAGCACTCGATATGCCAGCCAGGCCTTCCACGCCCCCACGGCGACGCATAGACGACATCGTCTGGCTCGTCGGGCTTCGCGCCCTTCCACAAGGCGAAGTCGCCGGGGTTTCGCTTCTTGCCTTGAACCAGGCCGTCGCGCGTGCCGGCAAACTGCTCCTCAGCCTTGCGGTTGCTCAGCTTTCCGTAGTCAGCGTCCTTGGAAACATCAAAATATACGTCACCGTCGACGGGATACGCGGCGTCGATGGCGATGAGCTTTTGAATGTGGTCAATGATTTCGGCAATGTGTTCGCTGGCGCGCGGCATGTGATCGATCGAGCGCACGCCGAGCGCGCTGACGGCGGCGATGTACTTATCTTCCAGCTCGCGGGCCAAGTCCATGACGCCGCGGCCTTGCGCCTTGGCTTCGTTGATGAGCTTGTCTTCCACGTCGGTCACGTTCACCACCCACGTCACTCGGTACGACTTGAACGTGAGATAGCGCTTGATGACATCAAAAATGACCGGACCGACGGCGTGGCCGATGTGCGCCGGCTTGTACACCGTCGGACCGCAGAGATAGATGCCGACTTCGCCGGGTTTGACAGACTCGAACAGTTCCTTTTCGCCGGACAGCGTGTTGTATACTCGAAGCGTCATGCGATCCTGATTGCGTGAAATAGTGTGATGTTACCCAACAAAATGCGGCGCGCGGGTGGACCGCCGGACCTTCGCGAAGCGCCCTTATGCTCGACCAGCCGCCAATCCCACGACAGCCGTGCAGGCGATCGCCTCGCCGCGTCCGACGGCATCGACGCCTTCATTCGTCTTGGCCTTGACGTTCACGCAATCGGGCAGAACGCCGCACATGACCGCGATCACGTTGCGAATTTCCTGCTTGAACGGCGAGAGCTTCGGCCGCTCGGCGTGGATCGTCAGGTCCACATTGACGACAGCATAACCGCGTTCGGCGATTTCTTCGACCACCCACGTCAACAGCATCCGGCTGTCGATCCCGCGATACTGCGGATCACTGTCCGGAAAGCGCTCGCCGATGTCGGGCAGGCCGGCCGCGCCGAGCAGGGCGTCGATCACGGCATGCAGCACGACATCGCCGTCGCTATGGCCGGCGAAGTGCTTCTCGAACGGCACGTCGATTCCACCCAGGCGAAGCGGTCCGCCGTGCTCAAGACGATGAAGATCGGTACCGATGCCGACGCGATGAATGAAGGGCTGGTTCATATGTACAAAATGCTCCGCTACAGGAAAAAGGCAGCGAGCGGCTTCGGGTGAACCCGGCGACGCGCGCGATTGAGCCGGCGACGCAATCAATCCGAGACGCGCCACTCTCCCGTAAAAACTTCCTCCGCCGGACCGGTCTTGAACACCGGACCGTCGTCGCCGGCGATGGAAGGCCATTCGATCCGCAGGTCGCCGCCCGGCAGGTGCAGTGTCGCCTCGCGCGAGAGGCGGTCTTCCAGCACGCCCGCGACAAGAACGGCGCACGCGCCGGTTCCGCAGGCCTGCGTGATGCCGCTGCCGCGCTCCCATGTCCGCAGGGTCGCTTCGTTCGGCGAATGCACCTGGCTAATGTGAAAATTCACGCGATTGGGGAACATCGGATGATGCTCAATCAGCGGGCCGATGCGCTCCAGCTCGAACGAGGCAACGTCGTTCACAAAAGAGACGGCGTGCGGATTGCCCATCGACACGCACGTCAGCGTCATGCGCCGGCCGCCGACCTCAATCGGCGCGCGCACGCAGCGATCGCGCGCGCCGCTGTAAATCACCGGTATCTCGCCGGGCGCGAGGATCGGCCGGCCCATGTCGACGCGAACGCTCGTTACGCGTCCTGCCTGCAGATAGGCGAGAGCCGAGAGCACGCCGCGATCGGTCTCGACCCGAAGCGGCATGGCGTCGCCACTTGGCAGGCCGGATTGTTGATCTCCCTTTCGTGATGTCGCGTTGCTCGCAGCCGAAATACGGCCATGCTCGATGGCGTATTTCGCGACACAGCGGATGCCGTTGCCGCACATTTCACCGCGCGAGCCGTAGGCGTTGTACATTTCCATCCGCACATGGGCCTGAGTGCCGGCCGTCGGCGGTGTGATCAGAATCAGCCCATCCGAGCCGACGCCGCGATGCCGATTGCTGATACGCCGCGACAGATCGGGCAGATCGACGCCGTGGACCGATTGATCGATGCAATCGACGTACACATAGTCGTTGCCGAGTCCGTGCATTTTGGTGAAGCGAATGTGATGCATGTCAACAGCCTCCACGACGCTTCAACGTAGCTCGTCTCCAGCGTTCACAGCATCCTACCGGATTGCCGCCGAAACGACGAGAATACCTGCGACATGATCGCGATGCGCGCCTTGGATTGATCCTCTCCCCGACCCTGGTTGTGCTTCAATTCCGGCTGACAGCCACGCCCTACCGCCGCGTTAATCTCAAGCCGAAATCCGTCATTTCATAGATCGGCAAACCATCCACGACGAGGAACCCGCGCGCGACGACGAGCGGTTCATCGTCCTCCTCAACGCACGTGATGACCGCCTCGACATCAACGCGCCGATTGGTCGGCAAAATCTGGCCGCGATAGGCCCATGAATGCGTCAGCCCGAGCGCGATCGGCTCAAACTGGTGCGTCGAACCGAATCGATCACTCCAGCGCTTGATCGCGTAAGCCTTCAGAAGCTGAAGAAAAGACTCCAGACCCAACGAGCCGGGCCACACCGGGTCTTGATAAAAATGCGCCTTGAAGAACCATGCGTCCGGGTTCACATCGGCCGAACCGCGCACAAAGCCCAGCCCATGCGGACCACCATCCAATGCAAGGGCGTCGATTCGATCCAGCATCAGAAACGCACCCGCCGGCTGCACGAGACCTTGTTGAACATTTTCGAAATCCAGACCCGAGGCAGGTGTCGAACCACCCTCCGTTTTTTCATTTTCCTTTTTACATTTTTCGTGCCCGGGTTCGCACGGCTCATCGCGCGCGATCTCGTACGCCTGAGCCGCGCCCGTCGATGCAGCCGAAGCATCCAGCCGCCGCGCCGCTGCGTCGCGGATGCCCACCTGCTGCGCCAGCGCCTGCTTCGAGAAAAAGCCAAACGTCGTCACGCCTTCGTACACGACGCGACCGGCGCGGAGAAGCTGCATGTCATAGTCCTGAATGATCATGCCGCCGGCCTCGTTTACTTTTGTCAGCCGTACGCGCGCCGTCAGCGGGCCACAGTCCGGCAGCAACGCTTCGTGCAGCACGGCGCGACCACCCAGATTTCGAAACGACATGTCGATCGGACTGCGCAGCGCCGAACCACAATAGGCCGCCAGCCAGCCGCACGGCTGAAGCGCTGCCTCGAGCAGCACGGCGAACGGCATCGACCTCTGTCGGTTCGCCGCAAAGTACCAGGCATCCGGCGGCACGTCGTATTCGGTTTCGATCCAGCCCGTCGGCTTCAGCACCCACGGCTCGGCATCGATCGACACGACGTGATCGAGAAACTGAAACGGCGGACCCGGCAGGCGCGCGATGACGCGATCGCGATCAAACGACCGATACCGCTCTCCAAACGCCTCCGAAGGATTCCCATTTGAAAAAGCCAGGATCGACTTCTTGTCATAAACGCGCGGACTCGAATCGCGGCCGCCGGATTGAACCTTCCGAGATGTCGGTGCTTCCTGATCTTGACGTTTCGATGTTTCGATGTTCTGACGCTTCTCCATCCACACGCGCTCCACGTCCTCGCGCGAAAGACCGACCAGGCGAAGCGACATGTTCTTCATCTGAACGATGCGCCGACCGTCCGCGAACATGAGCGCATCGGCGATGACGTACGGCTCCGGCCGATAGCCGATCTCCTTGATCTCGACCTGGTAGATGACCCTGCGCGTCTCCGGCGTGACGGGACCGCGACACTTCAGCGCGCTGGGCACGCCGAGGATCGGCTGATGGCAGACGCCCGCCCGTTCGCCGACCCAGCCCATGCGCAGCAGGTAAAACCGCAGCGCGTGAACGCAGCACTCGTACATCAGCGTGCCCGGCATCGTCCGGTCGTCGATGAAATGGCACGTCAGGAACCAGTCATCCGGCTGAATGTCCGCCTCGGCGCGAATCATGCCCAGGCCAAACCGCCCGCCGGCCGGGTTCAATTCGAGCACGCGATCAAACAGCTTCATCCGTCCGCTCGGCAGGCACTGCGGATCACTCAGCGGCAAATCAGCGAACATCGGACCGAAGCAGCCCGCCAGATCGCCGGCGCGCAGCGCCGCCACCTGCCGCTCGTCATACCTCTCAATGTCGCTCATCGGCACCAGTTCGCGCCAGCTCGGATCGCGCCGGCCGACCGTGGGCTGCTGCTCATCGGTCGTGAGAATCAATCCGCCGGAGTTGGCAATCTCCTCATTCGTGAAGAACCCCGCGCAGCCGTTACGCATCGTCAACACGAGGCGGCCGTCAATCGCACCGTCGAATTCGAAGAAGAAGAGAAACGTCTCACCCTGCCGGACAAATCGCAGAATGCGGATGTCGTAGCGGATCGTCTCGCCGGGGCACGGCAAGTCTCGATGAAACTCCACCGTCGCATCAAGCAGACGGTAGGCCCGAGCGCCCTTCACGCGCAGATCAATTCCCAGATAGCTCGACAGGAAGAGATCGGCCTGACCCGCCTCGACCGTGATGCAAACCGGCGCTCGCCCGCCGTCGAGGTACCATGCCGCGTCTATGACATCGTGCTCGGTGACGATCCGCCCGTGCGTGAGCGAGCCTTTTTCGCCTTCGATGCGGAGAATGCGATCGACCAGCATGAGCGGTTCGGCCGGAAGCCGCACGCGGACGGGATAGGCATCAACTTCGGCAAACGCAGGCCCAAGCACCGGGCCGAGCCGCCCGACGGCGAACTCCATGCACATCGCGCGATCAAATGCGGGCCGCTCGCGCTGGTCCGCCCGATCATCGTGAAATATGCGAGATCGTGCAGGCGATCGTTCGCGATCCACGACTGAACCCGACGAATCGGTCCCAAACTCGCCGGCATCGGCCCCCTCATCATTGAAGGGAAAGCCCGGCGGCGTTTGCATTTCACCCACGGAAGCGTCAAATGGTTCGCTCCGCGCGCTCCCCCACGCTGCGGCTGCACCATTCGCAACCGCGCCCGTCGATTCCATGATCGCCGTCTGCCGGGCGATGACCTCCGCCACGCCGCGAGATGCCGACGCTGAAAACGCCAGAAACGCCTGATGCGCCCGCGCGGCGGCCTCGTTTGCATTGCCGACGGCCTGTGACAGATCATCCGCCATCAACGGCGCGGCGATGGCGGCCGGCTCAGGCTCGGACTGCGACCAGATCGGCCAATGCGGGCGCGGCTGCCGGCGGCCGAGTGTCAAAACAATGGCATGTCGATCCTCGGGGGCCGCGCCGCTCAACACCGCCGAATCGACCGGCGATCGCTTTTCCACGCCGCCGTTGACTGCCGTGACATCGATCACCACGCCTTGAGCCGCCAGCGCCGCCGCAAGCTTAACGACTCCGAACGCACCATCTTCGCCCCTGGCATCAGCCGACATGGCAAAGGCGCGGCGCTCGCCGAGTATCCGCCGGATCATGCGCGTGCAGGATGCCTGCGGACCGACTTCGACAAACAGCCGCACGCCGTCGGCGTAGGCGTTCTCGATCACGCGCGTGAAGTCGAATCCGCGCAGTGCCTGCCCCGTGATACTCTCGGCGGCACTCTCGCGCGTCACATCGTAGGCGCCGCCCAGCACGCCGCTGTAATACCGCAGCCCGCGCGGCGCTTCGGTCGGCAGCAGATGCAGCTCGCGATAGGCCTGCTCGACGACGCGGACCGCCTCGAAATGCACGGTCGGCACGCCTTCGATCGGAATCGCGCGGCAGCGCGCGATCGACGCCACAGCGTCAACATCGTCTCGCAATCCGCCGACGACACACTCCGACGGCGTGTTCACAATCAGCAATCGCGCGTGAGCATGGCCCCGTCGCAATGCCTCTTCGATTGCAGCGCGAACATCATCCGCAGGCCGCGGCAGCAGCACCGTGCGCCACTGGCTCGCTTCGTCGACCGTCAGTTTCCATGCTGCCCGCAGCGCTCTACGCTCGCCGTACAGGTCCGACGCAAACAGCGTCGACGCCTCCATGCGACGGAGCATCTCGTCCGAGTCCGGCCAGGCCCGCGTCGCGAAGAGGCCTGCCGATTCGCCGAGGCTGTAGCCGATGATCGCGCGAGGCTCGACCCCGATGCGCCGCAGCAGATCGCTCATCAGCATGCCGTAGGCCACTTGGCCGAAGATCATTCGGCGCGTGTCGGCGGCGACGACCGCTTCCGCCTTGCGCTGCCAGCCCTCCGACCAGTCCGCTCGATAGGGCGTAAACCAGCGAGCCATCATCTGGCCGGCCATGCGCTCCAGCCGTGCATCGAGCGCATCGGCCACGACCGGCCAACGCAGCGCGATGCCCTGCCCCATTCCGACATAGTGATTGCCCGAGCCGGGGAAAACGAACGCCAAAGGGTGCGTCGGCGCTAGTGGCTCCGGCGTGTAGTACACGCCACAGACTCCGTCTACCGCAAGCGACGGATCGGCCGTGAGCGAGCGCCGCGCCTCGGCGATGGCATCTTTCAACTCTGACCGCCCGCGAACCGCGAGAGCGACGGTCAGTGAAGAATCGCCCGCCTGCGAAGAGCCGCATTCCATCGCCAGCCGGCGAACGGGCGCGCCTGCGGACCATCCGTCGAGCCGGCTCGAAAGTCTGTCCAATCCGGCGATCAGTTCCCGCACATCGCAGCCGCGAATCATGAACAAACAAGGCGACTCGTCCGAATCCAGAATCGCCGATGGAGCGATTCGCTCGTCAACGGGCTGCGCCTCTTCAAGAATGACGTGGGCGCATTGCCCGTCGGTCGTCATCGATGCGACGAGCGCCCGTCGCGGCCCGCGCGACCGATCGCGCAGCCAATAAGCCGCCTCGCGCGGCATGTGCAGTCGCGTTTGCGACCAGGCCGCGCGTTCTTCGGGAGAAGCGAACCCGCGCATCGGCGCCAGCACGCCGCTGCGAAGGCAGATCGCCGCCTTCACGATCGACGCCATCGACACCGCCGCACCGGCGCGGCCGACGATCGGCGCGGCCGCGCCCAGCGCCACGTCCTGATCGACCGACGCAAACGCGGTCGCCAGGGCCTCTGCTTCGACGGCATCCTCGCGCGGATCGCCGGCGGCGTGCGCCTCGATCAAGCCCATCTCGCTTGCCGCCACGCCGGCATCGCGCAGGGCCGAATCCATCGAACGGAGGTACGCATCAACATAAGACGCACAATCCTCGGCCCGATCCAATCCGTCCACGACAGCGCCACTCGATCGGCCGATGCCGCGAACAACCGCATGAATTCGATCGCCATCGCGACGCGCATCGGACAGTCGTTTGAGCACAAGGCTTGCCGCGCCCTCGCCGATCGCGCTGCCGTCTGCCCGCGCGTCGAACGGCCGCGCCGCGCCTACTATTGAAAATCGACGCAGCGCGGCGGTCGTGCGGATCGTGCGAACATCGCCGGCCAGATCGACCGCCCCGACGATCATCAGGTCCGTTTCGCCCTGTTGCAGCGAGCGCACCGCGATATCCAGCGCCGCCACACCCGAAGCGGCCTCAGCCGATACGGCAAAGCTCGCCCCGCCGAAGCGGCACTCGCGCGCGATGCGGCTGGCGATGATGTTGCCCAACGCACCCATCGTCGAAGCGGCGTTCAACGGCGGGCCGAACTCACTGCGAAGCGTTTCGATCCACTCGGACAACTGGTGCTCCGTCGGCGACAGGCCCATCGCCGCGGCCCAGCGGCGCGCCTGTGCATCCAGCCACCATCGAAGGTCAAAATCCGTCGTCTCGAAGTCGAACGACATCCCCACAATCACGCCGGCGCGCGGCCGCGCCTCGCGAAGCGGAAGCCCGGCGTCGGCCAATGCGTCAGCCGCACTCAGCAGCGCGACAAGCTGCTGCGGCAATATTTCGGGTATCTCGTTCGGCGGAATGCGAAAACGACCCGGCGACATGATGAGCCGATCGAGGAACGCGCCGGTCGCGCCGCCAATCGACGGCGATTCGACGCCGCGCCAGCGCGTCGACGGCCGCTCGCGAAAGGCCGATTCACCGCGAAGGATCAGTCGCTCGAAGTCATCGAGTGACGCGGCCGCGCCGAAGCGCGCATCCATGCCGACGATCGCGATCGGCTCGCGAACGCGACGGCTCGCCGCACCCACGGATTTCGCTGTTTTACCGTGCCGAGTATCGAGTCGTGCCGGCGGCGTGCCTGCATTGCTCTCGGCGGCCCGGAGCAGTTCGCGCCATTCCTCCACGAGCACATGGGCGTTGATGCCGCCGAATCCGAAGCCGCTGATAGCCGCACGGCGGGGCGAGCCATCGTTGCGACGCGGCCACGGCTGGGCAGATTGCTGCACGCGAAACGGCCCGCCGTCCAGTGCCGCCGACGCGCTCGCGCGGCTAAAGTTGATCGAAGGCGGCAGCATCGCCTCGCGCATCGCCAACAATACCTTGATGAATCCGGCCGCGCCGGCGGCCGTCAGCAGATGGCCGATCTGCGACTTGACCGAACCGATCGGGCACGCCGCAGACTTCGCGTTCAGCCCGCGCCAGAGTTCGTTCAGGCTCGCAAGCTCGACCGCATCGCCGGCTGGCGTGCCGGTACCGTGGCACTCAATCAGATCGACATCGTCCGGTCGCCAGCCCGCGGCGCGATAGGCCTCGCGCATCGCGCGGAGCTGCCCTTCGGAATCCGGCGCAATCAGGCTGCCGCCGATGTCGTTCGATAAGCCGATGCCGCGAATCACGCCGTAGATGCGATCGCCGGCGACCAGCGCGTCGTCCAGCCGCTTCAGCACAACGACGCCCGCGCCTTCGCCGACGACCAGCCCGTCGGCCGACGCGTCGAACGGCGCGCAACGACCTGTCTTCGACAGCGCCAGCAACTGCGTGAAGCCCATCTGCGTGTAGAGGCAGTCCGGCCGCGACACGCCGCCCGCCAGCATCGCATCAGCGCGGCCGGTCCGCAACTCGTCGCACGCCAGCTTGATCGCATAGAGTGATGACGCGCACGCGGCATCGAGCGTGTAGGCCCCCGCACCCAGCCCCAGCGCCCGCGCAAGCAGCGCGGCCGGCAGGCTCGTTACTTGAGCGTTCAAAGGATGCGTCCGACTGCGCGCATCCGCCGCGTCGTTCGATCGTGGTTCGATTGCGAGGGGCTGTGCGCGCCGCGGGGCACGCTCAAACAGGTGCTGTTCAAAGTCGCCGCCGAGTATCTCGCGCGTGATGGCGCTGGAGCCGTCCGTCGGGAGCGCGATGGCCGCGAGAACCACGCCGACGCGCGCTCGGTCCGGCAACGCATCTTCGCCGTTCGATCCGAGACGACCGTTCGCGACATCCTGCACGGCCGCGCGGCCCGCGTGAAGCGTCATGTGATAGAGAGGATCGAGCGATGCCAGCAGGCCGGCGTCTACGTTCAGCCCGGACGGATCAAGTTGGAAGTTTTCCACAAAGCAGCCGCGCAGCGATACCACGCGGTCCGGCAGTGCGCGGTCGGCCAGCGCCCGGCGCGGATCGACCACCCAACGCCCCGGCGGCGCCTCGCGCGATGCATTTCGCCCCTCGACCACGTTGGACCAGAATCGCGCCGGATCGGCCGCGCCGGGAAAGACGCAGCCCATTCCCACCACGGCGATGGATGAATGCGAATCCAATGCCGCCCCCTATCGACCGACTGTCGAACCGCCTGACGCCGCCATTTCGCGCCGCCGAAACGCGCCCTCCAGCGACGGATCAACCGTGCTTTCGACGCCCTCCAGCCGGGCGATGACCGCGCCGTCGCGTGCCAGAATAGTGGCATCTGCGACGCAACGATGCCGCTCGCGACGGCAAACTTCGAAGACGATGGACACCGCCTCCGACGGAAACGCCGCGCGATACTGCCGGTACGCGCCGATGCTCGCAGGCAGACACGGCGCGCCCAACTCCTCGACAGTCCAGAGAATCGCCGTCTGAAAGACCGCGTCGATCACCAGCGGGGCAGTCAGCCAGCAGCTTCGCGGCGGATCGGCCATCCACTCGCCCGGCGCGGCGGACGGCGAAACGCGGACGATCATGCCCGCCGATGAATAGCCCTCGACGCGCTCGATACCGGCCAGCATCTCGCCGTGGAAGAGGACATCGGCATACGCGCCGGCCGCGCCGCGCTCATAAGCACGGTCGATCAACTCCGACGGCGCGGCAAACGGCGGCGCGGTCGCGAGCCGCGGCGCCAGCGTGATCGTCGCTCGGGCATGGAGCGCTTCGGTCGAACGAGAGGCGTCGCTCGACGCACTGCGAAGTTCGACATCCAATTCGTGAACTTCGCCGTCGCGCCGCGGCCGGCCGGCATAGAGCCGAAGCAGCGGCGGCTCGTCGCGAATCACGACGCCCTTGAGCACGCGAAAATCACTCACGCCCTGGATGTGCAGCCCCGGAAGCGCGTGCATCGCCGCGTGGGAAAGCCACTCGAGCATCATCGCCGCAGGCAGGACCGGCCGACCGTCGATCACATGCGAATACAGAAACGGATGCGACGCCGGATCGAGCTGGCGCTCAAAGGCCATGGTCAACTGCGCGGCACATTCCTTTGCCATCGCGGATTGATCGGACTTCGCGCCGCCTGTCGTTTCATCGCCGCCGACATCCGGCTCACCGATGCTCTCAAAATCCGAGCCGATCACAATCTCAACGCCCGATCCGCCGTCGGACAGTTCGTCGGCGACCAGCTCCGCGCCGTCTTCCGGCGGAATGAGCCGCAGACCGTGATTCACGAATTCCTGCCGCAGCGCCGGATGAACCATGCCGCCATCCCACGGACCCCAATTCAGTGAGACGATCCGCGCATCCGGCAGGCGAGCCACGAGCCGATGCGCCGCCTTGTTGAGCAGTTCGTTTGCGGCGGCGTAGTCGGCCTGCCCGACGTTTCCGCAGCGACCGCTGACCGATGAGAACATCACGACCGCTCGCAGTGATGCCACATCAATGACATCCAGCACGTTGCGCAGGCCTGCGACTTTCGTATCAAAGACGGCCGCGAACTGTTCGGTTGTCTTGTTTTCGATTCGGCGATCCTCAATGACGCCCGCGCCATGAACGATGCCGCGCACGGGGCCGTGCGACGCCTCGATTTCCCGGATCGCTTCGCGCACCGCGCCTGCGTCGCAAACGTCCACGGCAACGTATCGAACCGTGCCGCCCGCCGCGGAGATTCGATCCAGATTGCGGCGTATCTCGCGCCGGCCCAGATGCCGCGCCACGGCCGCCTTCAGTTCTTTCGGCGTCGGCTTACGGCCTGAAAATTCGTTCGCGCGGACGGCCTTTCGGACTTCGTCGTCGGAATCGGCATCAGACAGCCACGCAGGCTCACCGCCGGGCAGCGCCGTGCGGCCCAGCAGCACCAGCGTCGGTCGATAGCGCCGTGCCAGCGCCAGCGCCGCCTCGGCCGTCACGCCGCGGGCCCCACCCGTTACGATCATCAAATCGCCCGGCTGCAACGCCGGCATCGCGGCTGCGACCTCGTGGGACTGCGATAGCGTCAACCCGCGCCGTTGCAGCGGATCGAGTCCGACTTCAATCGGACCCGGCTCGCCCAGTTCTCGCACGATCGCCTCGGCTGCCGAAGCGGCGTCAGTCCAGCTTAGTGCCACATCTATGGCACGGCAGTTCACGGTCGGCCATTCCCGCGCCGCCGATTTCGACAGCCCCGCCAGCGCGCCCTGCGCCGCATCGAAGTCTCCGCCCGACAGCCCGAACGCGCCGTCCATGCGGGCGATCGTCGCAAAGAGCGCGCCGCCCTCCGATGCGGCCGCCTGAAGCGAAGTCGACGCCGATTTCATCAATGCAAACGCCGACCGGATGAAGCCCTCCGTCTCGCGACGCCAGACCGCTTCGCCAGCGCCGCGCGGCGGCGCGACGATCAACAGGCCGGCAATGCTCGACTGCGCCGGCGCATCAACCGCGTCGATCGCTATCAGCCGCGCACGGAACCCTGCTGCATCGAGCCGCGCGACGATCCGCCGCGACAACTCCGCGCCGTCATCGGTTACGAGTATCTCTCGATCGCGGGCGATGCCGATCGGCGAATGTCCCGCGGCAGGAAGCGAAACAGCACCCAGCACGCGGCGATTCATCTCGACGCGCCGACGAACCATGCCCGATGAACCGGCGCACGCCGCCGAAAGCGGCACAGGATGCCCAGGCGCGACGGCCCTTGACGGCTGAGACGTGGCGCCCGCCGAGCGTGTGGGCGTTGGTGAAGACGGGGCGAGAGCGCCGGCCTCGCCGACAAGATGGTTCACGATTTGTTCCAGCGTGCGCATCGACCCCATGTACTCCGGCTGAACGGCCGGCAGACCCTTCACGCGCGACTCGACGCCCGCGAGAATCTCGACGCGCTTGATCGAATCAATGCCCAGGTCGGCTTCCATGTCCATGCCCAACTCGAGCATGTCGCGCGGGTAGCCCGTCAACTCCGCGACAACGCTCAGCAGTGCCTCTCCGAGCGTTGCGCGATCGAATGCGCCCGCATTTGCCATGTTCGGCGAGGCCTGCGACGCAGTGGCGACGGTCTGCCGCTCGCCTCGAACGGTGTCGGCCGGCGATACTCCACTTGCCGGTGTACTCAAAGGCGCAGCTGCCACACGGTGCGGTTCCGCGAGGATGCCGACATCCGTCGCGACGAAATCCACGATCTGGGCCAGCGTTCGGATCGATCCCATGAACTCCGGCTTCACGCCGCCGAACGACGGTATCCGCTCCTCCAGCGCCGCGATGATCTCTACGCGCTTGATCGAATCCACGCCGAGATCGGCCTCGATGTCCATGGAGGGATCGATCATATCTGTCGGGTAGCCCGTTTTCTCGCAGACGACTTCCACCAGAATGCGCTCGATCTCGGCGCGATCCGCGCCGCGCGGCGCGGCCGGTGCAGGTGAAGGATACGATTCCGCGCCCACCGGCGCAGACGTTTGTGAAGAGACCGCAAGTGATGCCGGCGCGATCATGGCCGAAGCCGCGGCCATGTCAGACGACACCGGAGTCGGCGGCCGCACCGCTTCAATCGGCGCGGATCGTGCATGAGGCGCTTCGTGCGAAACGCTTGACACCGGCGACGTTGCAGAGGAAATCGGCGGCACCGCAGCCGACGGGTTCAATGCCGTCACAACCATGCGCTGATGACTTTCGAGAATCATCTGCACCGTGCGATGCGCTTCGGCCTGACTCTCGATGAACTTCTGATGGGCCTCGGCCGTCTGTTGTTGCAAACGCTGCATGGCCGTCAGACCCTGCTGAACCAGGCGCATGGCTTCCTGCAGCGCCGGCGTTGTCGGTGCGGCGGCCGGCTGCCCCGGCCGGTAATCGACCGACCCTGGCTGTGCCGGAGTGATATCATTGCGATCCGATGAATTCATGTTCGATTCCGAATTGTCTTTACGAGCCGATCGCGCCCCTTGCGACGCGATCGGACTTGATTGCACTTCCAGATTCTCAGCGACCGCCGGAGCGATCTCCCCGCGCGGCTCGACGATCGGCCGCAATGCAGTCGAGAAGATATGGCTCGACTCCATCGGCTTGACCGCGCTGATCGGCGCCGCCGGAGGGCGCGCCTCGGCGGTGCGCGCCGCGAGTTGCTTTCGCGGATCGCGATAATTCGCGCCCGACAGCGGCACGATCATCTTTGCAATGCGCGGCTCCGCGACCGGCTTCTCCCAGCACGACAAGTCTACGTCGAACCCCAACGCCGCGAGCTGCGACAGCACCCGCGCCATTTCCGCGACACCGAATGCCCGACCGGCCGATTCATCCAGTGCCAGCGCCGTGAACGGCCGATCGGCTAGAATCTCGCGCACCAGTCCCGTGGCGACGCCGCGCGGGCCGACTTCGACGAACACCCGCGCGCCGGCCGCATACATCGCCTCGATCTCGCCGACAAAGTCAACCGGGCGGACAAGCTGTTCGCCGAGCATGCGCCGCGCTTCCGAGGCCGTCGCGGGATAAACGCCGCCAGTCGTGTTGGCGTACGTCTCGATGTTCGACGCCGCGAAGGCCGTCGCTTCCAGCGCGTTGCGGAACGGAACGACCGCGCTATCCATCAATCGACTGTGAAATGCGCCGGACACGCGCAACGGCGTCGCCGCGTAGCCGAGCTGACGGCAGGCCTCGGCCGCGCGGCCGATCTCCGCGCGCTCGCCCGATAGCACGCACTGCGTCGGGGCGTTGCGATTCGCCACGATCACATCAAGCCGCTCGCGCGCGATGAGCACCTGCAAATCACCCGCCGATGCCTTCACGGCCAGCATCGCGCCGCGATCGCCATCGCCCTCGGCCATCAGGCGACCCCGTAGCCGCGCTAGGCGATGCAGTGTCACGGCGTCGTATCGACCTGCCGCGCACAGCGCGACCAGTTCGCCAAAGCTATGGCCCGCCGTCATCGCCGGGCGAACACCGAACCGCTCCAGCACGCGCGACATGCCGAGACTCACCGCCCCCAGCGCCGGCTGGGCGATGTCCGTGCGCGTGAGCGCCGCCGCCTGCCGCGACCTCTCCGATTCATCGAAGACCGGCCGGGGATAGACGAAGTCGCCGATCGGTTGTCCGCTTACATCCTCCGCCTCGGCGATGGTCGCGGTCATCTCTGGAAACGTACACGCC
>CAZRFP010000032.1:9038-31463 GCA_964599535.1 uncultured Planctomycetaceae bacterium | reverse complement strand
GATAATGCGAGCACGGCCTGCGATGCGCGGCGGCGGCTCGACCGGCATGGCGTGCGGCAGACTGTCCAGCGATCGCAGAGGCTCGTCCATGTCGTCCATTGTGGGCGATCAGGCATGAATCGCAAGGCGGGCTATCAGACGTTATGAACGCGATGCCTGCGAGTCAATTGAAATTCACCCACACGTCCGCCCAGGCAACGGCGATTCGCATTTACCGGCGAATGGACGACGTTATCGTGGTATCGGCTCCGCACACGGGGTACAATCAATATCAGACGTTGAAGCAGACGCCGTCAAACACTCCGAGTGAACCTAACCGCTGATGTCAACACGCCGATGGTACCACGCCTGTCTGCTTGGCCTGATTCACCTCGGCATGTTTTCGATACCCTTGTTCGCTCAATCTGGGGTTGAAGCCGCCAGAGAGAATCGGACAAGTGAGGAGAATCGAGGCGGCGTTCACACGCCGCAACGCGCCGTCGCCGAAGCATTGGAGTGGCTCGCGGCGCACCAGCGGGCAGACGGTGTCTGGGACCGACGGGCATTCGACCGCTGCTGCCCCGAAGGCGACCGTTGCAGCCAGACCGCAATCGACCTACTCGAATACAACGCCGACGTGGGCATCAGCGCACTGTGCGCCCTTGCATTTCTCGGCGTCGGCCATACGCATGAAAAAGGCCCGTACGCCGATCATTTGAGCAAAGCCTTTTCCTTTATTCTTGCTCAACAGTTGCCGGATGGCTCCTTCTCGCGGGACGCACGGTTTCAACTGTACAACGATGCCATCGCCGTGATGGCTATCGCGGAGGCGTACATTCGCACGGGCGATCGCGTACTTCGTGACCCACTTGATCGCGGCGTAGCAAGGCTCGTGCGATGCCAGCAGCGCGGCGGCGGCTGGGATATCACGGATGAAGTTTACACGAATCGCAATGACACGACCGTTACGACATGGGTGCTGATGGCGCTAAAATCCGCGCATGCCGCCGGTGCGAGTGTCCCGTTGACGACGCGGCTTCGCATACTGGAACACTACGACAATGCGTCGCTTCCAAGCGGACGTGTCTGGTATGCCGACAAGGCGCGCGCGACCACTTCGCACAACGTGCGGTCGATTCCGCTGGCCGAGCGAAGATACAGTCCCGGCATGACGGCGGCAGGCCTTTATGCCCGATCCGCTCTCGGGATTTGCCTTAATGATTCGCTTGCAGGAACGCAAGTCGAGCTGCTTCTCGCGGCGCTTCCCAATCTCGACGAGCGCGCCCGCCCGGCGTCGAATGCCTGGTTCAACGAGTATTACTGGTATTACGGCACGCTGGCAATGTTCAATGTCGGCGGCGAACCCTGGGACCGATGGCAGGAGGCGCTGCGAAGGACGATTCTGGAACATCAGGAGCGCCCGACGACGCGCAAGGGCAAGCGACGACACGGATACGGCAGTTGGCCCGCGTTCGGGCGCGGCTGGGGCGATTGGGGGCGCGCCGGTGGGCGCATCTATGCCACCGCGATCAATACACTCGCGCTGGAGGCGTCGTATCGCTACACGCCGGCCTATCTATCTCCGTATGGTCTGATTGGACCTGTCGAATGTCGCGATCTGATGGACGAACTCGTTCCCAACGAACATGGTCGCGTATTGTCGCTCGCTCTGCGTCTGCAACCGGACGCCGGCGAACCGGTCCTGGTTGATCTGCTCGATTCCCCCAACCTTGAAGTGAAACAGGCCTCGGCAGTCGCCTTGGCCGAGCGCGGCTCTCCCATGGGTGAGCCAATCCTGAAGGCAGTCCTCGCTCGCGCCACGGGCGATCGCCGCGCCCTCGTCGAAGCAGCGATGGCTCGGCTTGATCGCTCAAAGGCGCCACAAAGTTTCGGGCCTATTACGGACGTCAATTCACAAGCCCGCATGATTCTCTTTGACACCGACGGCCGTCACGTATACTACGGACAGCTACTTCGGATCCTGCGCGACGGACGGCTGATTGGCACGCTTCGCGTCAATCGTCGCTTCACGGCGCAACGTGCGGCGGCCGCTCGGATCGAATCCGAACAAACTGAAATCCGCATCGGCGATCTTGTCGCCACGGCTCATCATGGAAACTGACTCACAAAACAACACCGCTTCCGAAGGCGCGACCACCGTTAGTGAATTGAATATTCATGCCGCCCTGCGGGATCGCTTCGAAGCCGATGCCATACTCGGCGCCCGCGTCGTTCCACTCAGGGCCAGAAAAACCGCGACTTCGGCACAAAAGACCGCACGGCCTTCTGATAGACCTGTCGCTCAGACCGTGCAACAGGCGCGCCCCTACGCGGTACCGGCGCGTTCCGGGGCGACGGCGATCCGAACAGGCCCTCAGAGTCCGCTGCCAAACGCCGGTCGCGGCGTGCAGTCGATTGCCTCGGACGCCGATAAGGCCGATCGCGAACGTCGCCTGACGGTCCTCGACACTAGCGAAGTCAAGCCCTGCACGCGATGCGGACTTCATGCAACGCGCACGAACACCGTCTTCGGCGTCGGCAGCCCGGCGGCTCGCATCATGTTCGTCGGTGAAGGCCCCGGCGCCGATGAGGATGCAACCGGCGTTCCATTCGTCGGCCGCGCCGGAGAGTTGCTCACGCGCATGATCGAAAACGGTATGGGCCTCGCGCGGGATGAAGTCTACATCTGCAATGTCGTCAAATGCCGACCGCCCAACAACCGCACTCCAGCGCCGGATGAGATCATGATGTGCAAGGACTTCCTCCTTCGGCAGATCGATATCATCTGCCCGGAAGTCATCGTCGCGCTCGGAGCGCCGGCCGCGCAGACGCTGCTCAACACGCGCGAGGGAATCACGCGCCTTCGCGGCCGATGGCACGACTTTTACCCCAGCGGCACGGCTCTTATCGGCGCATCGATTCCGCTCATGCCGACGTTTCATCCGGCCTATTTGCTTCGAGTGCCCGGTGAGAAACTCAAGGCGTGGGAGGACTTAAAGCTGGTCATGGCACGTCTGGAAATCCCCATTCACGGGCAAAAATAGCCCTTCCAGGATCAAACTTCCGAAAAAACACGGCCCAAACTCCAGCGGGTTCGTGCTAGAATCGATCAAGTCAGGGGGTATGTTCACAATCTCGCACCAGGGGAATCAGGGATGACGGGGACGAAAGCACGCTTTGCACGATCGGCGGTTCAGGCGACAAAAGGAAAGCCGGTCATCGCGGGGGTTCTGGTGAGTCTATTTGCCGCGATCGCGCCGGCACAGGAGAGTCATCTTCCGATTGATGTAGTGGACCGATTCCAACCCTATGCGATCGACACCGGCGTTCTGGAGAACCCCACCGGTGCAAAGGCCGCCGTCTTCGCGGAACTGATCCAGGTCTCAAACAGCGCGTCGCTCCGGTTGTACTTTGAGAGCGTAGAACTGGATGAGGGCAGCGCGATCCGCATCAGCAGTCTGCTCGATGGCGAGACGCAATCGCTGGACAGCGCCGGCATGGCGTACTGGAGCAATACGACGGCCTACTTCAACGGCGACACGGTGTTGCTCGAGGTCATCGCCGCGCCGTTTTCGTCGAACAACCGTATCGTGCTCGATCGTGTCGCGACCGACATGCCGCAGGCCGATCCGCGCGGTCCGCCGTGCGGCATCTGCGGAACGGATGATCGCCAGCCGTCGAGCGAAAACTGGGCCGCTCGCCTGATGCCGGCGCGATGCTCATCCGCCGTCTTCTCGGCCGCCAGTTGCCTCATATCGGCGGGCCATTGCCATGGCACCAACATGATCGTGCAGTTCAATGTGCCGCAGTCTAACCCCAGTTGCACGCTGAACAATCCACCCGTTTCGGACCAGTTTCCGATCATCAACTCTCAGTTCGCCAACAGCGGCGTTGGAAACGACTGGGCCGTTCTCGTGCCCGGACCGAATGACATCGGTGAACTACCGGTCGCGCGTTACGGCCAGCTTCGTTTGATTGCGACGACCGCCGCATCGGTCGGCCAACCCGCCAATATCACGGGATACGGAATTTATGAGGCAGACTGTTTGCGCAATAGGACGCAACAATCTGATAACGGGACGATCGCCGCAGTCTTCGGTGAGTTTTATCAATTCGAAGTAGATTTGCGCGAGGGCAATTCAGGCTCCGCCCTGTTAAGAAACGATCAGATCGTAGGAGTCGCCACGCATTGCCCGTGTCCGAACATCGCCACGCGCGTCGATCGCCCCGCTTTTGCGTCGGCCCGCACGACCTTGTGCCCCTCGCCGGTGAACGATCATTGCTCAACGGCAACCACGATCGGAAACGGCTTCACCGGCGCGAACAACACAAACGCCATCACCGACGGGCCTGACGAACCGACCATGTGCAACTTCGGCGGCGAGACGCAGGTTTTGAACGACATCTGGCTCAAGTACACCGCGACATGCACCGGAACTGTGACGTTCAATCTCTGCCAGAGCCAGTTCGACACGAAGTTGGCCGTGTACTCCGGCCATGCCTGCCCGACGACCGCCTCGGCTATCGCCTGTGACGATGACTCTTGCGGAACTGGCGGAACGCGCTCGACGCTCACGCTTGACTGCACGACCGGCGAGCAGTTCCTACTTCGCATCGGCGGAAAAGGCGGCGCGACCGGGCTGGCCGTGCTCCAGGTGACCTGTACGCAGGCCACGGGCGCATGCTGCCAGCCGGACAACACATGTGCCATCATCGGCATCAACACATGCACAAACGGTGGGGGCGTATTTCAGGGCGCGGGCACGACTTGCACGCCCGATCCATGCACTGGCGGCTGCGCGCTGACCGGAGACGTGAACGGCGACGGCCTTGTAGATGGAGCCGACATCGGCGGCTACGTCCGCGCGAAGCTGGGGCAATCCCCCCTGCCCGGCGAAAATCCCGACTGCGCCGACTACGGATCCGGCACAATCGCGGGCGATAACGCCCTGTTCATCGCGGACCTCTTGAACTAATCGCCCGCCGCCTACTTCGCGATCTCCTGAGCGATCTTCAGCACGGCTTCGTAATTCGGGTGGTCGGCGATCTCGGGCACGTATTCGGCATACTTGATGACGTCATCCTTGCCGACAACGAACACGGCGCGGCAGTTGATGCGATGATCTGTAACGAGCGTTCCGTACTTCTTGCCGAAATCGCCATGCCGCGCGTCGCTGAGAACCTTGAACTTGCTGGTGTCGATGCCTTCAGCGCCACAGAATCGCGCCATCGCGACGGGCAAGTCAAAGCTGATCGTGTAGAAATCAACGCCGGCCAGATTTGCGATTTCCTTGTTGAACCGGCGTGTCTGCTCGGCGCAGACCGGCGTATCAACCGACGGAACTACACTGTAGATTCGCGCTCGGCCGAATCCTTCGCTCAGTTTGCAGTCGGTAACGAGATTGCTTCGCAACATGGCATCCGGGGCCTTGTCGCCCACTTTGAGTTCCGGCCCTTCGAGTGCCAGCGGATTGCCTTTAAGCGTGCATGTCCTGCCCATGACGAAATCTCCTCGAATAGCGGTCATTTCCGTTGTTTCAGCGGTATGGTGAACCTCGACGATTTAGCGGGATCGTAGAGGCGAATCGTCCACGGGTCAACGCACACAGGAAAACACCTCATCAAACCAGATCGCGCCTGCTTTGACTTGAATGAGCGCCGTTACTAGAATCCGACCAACGAAAAAGACAGGGGTCTAGCTCCTAGAGGGCAAGGACCATCACCATAGGAAGCAGGGAGACATACTCTATGGCGGGCGCCAACACACTTGAGTTCACGGATGCCAATTTCGATCAAGAAGTATTGAAGTCCTCAACGCCGGTACTCGTCGACTTCTGGGCGGAATGGTGCATGCCCTGTCGAGCCCTCGGCCCGGTGATCGACAAACTTGCCGACGAATTCGCAGGTAAAGTGAAAGTTGGAAAGCTCGACACGGAAGGCAACCAGTCCACTGCCGCCAAGTTCGGCATTCAGAGCATCCCCACCGTGCTCATCTTCAAGAACGGCGAACCGGTGCATAAGTTCATCGGACTTCGACCCGAAAGGGATTTCGTCGCCGCGCTGAACAGCGCTCTCGGCTGATCGACCTCGCACCTGAGATGTGAGATTTGCGACACGGCTACTCCAGCTTCGCGTGATAGCGAAGCCCCAGTTGGAGTATGCGCCAAAGCAGCCGGTCGTAGTCGATTCCCCCCTTCAATGCGGACTCCGAGAATTCCTCGCCGAGTGCGATCTGCGGATTGGGATTCGATTCAATCAGATAGACGCGGCCGTCGTCGCACAAACGCAGATCGATTCGCGCATAGCCGCTTTGATTCAAAGCGCGATAGGCGCGCTTGCACAAATGCACGATGCGCCGCTCGTCCAATTCCGACAGACCCTCGGCAGGTCCGGCCGTCAGTCCCAGCCGCTCTTGATAACGCGTGCTCCACTTGATCCGGCTCGTCGCGATGCGCGGCGCTCCGGCCGGCAAATTCTCAAAGTGAAGCTCCCAGATGGGCATGGCATCGATGCGCTGATTGCCGATCAGGCTCACGTACAACTCTCGTCCGTCGATGTACTCCTCGACGATGGCATCGTTCACCAATTCCTCATGAATGAACTGAACGCGCTCCGCGAGCTTCGTGTCGTCATAAACGACGGACGCCTGTGCAATGCCCACTGATCCGTGCGCCGTGGCTGACTTGACGATCAGGGGAAATTGCATCCGCCGCGGTCGGCGCGTTTTTCGGCCGATCGGCACGACCCAGAAATCAGGCACGGGGATGCGATGATGCCGAAGAATCTTGCGCTGCAGCGCCTTGCTTGTGGCAAACATCAGGCCGCGCGGATTGCAGCCCGTGTAGGATTGATGAATCAGCTCGAAGTAGCCCAGTACATACGGAACATAGACATCGACGCCGCGAAACTCCTCGAGCAGGTTAAAGACAATCTGCGGCTTTCGCACGCGAATCGCGTCACGGATCACGTTCAGCTCATTGCCGACGACCAGCGGCTCGACATCGTGGCCCGCCGCGCGCAGCGTGCTCATGACATCGTACTCAGCCTGGAACGGCATCATGTCCTGCTCGCTCAGCGAGGACACGTCCTTTGGCGGAACGCACGCCTCTTGCATCATGACCGATATGCGCAGCGGCTTCATCGCCTAGAACGCCTCCGCATTCAGAGCATCAGCCGGTGACGGCCGTCATGAATATAGTTCATCGTCTCAACCGCCAGCAAAACCGTCGCCTCCACTTCCGTCTGAGGGGCGGGTCGATTCAGGCGAAGATTCAACTGACGCGAACGCTCGATCATCTCCTTGAGCACCTGGTCGATCGTGTACTGATACGCACCGGTCCAACGCGCCGCGATGCGCCGAATCTGTGGGCGCAGCCGCCTTAGAAACACTGCCGCTTTTTCGTTGCCGGCGTATTCTGGCGCATCGGAAAATAGCTTTCGCAGGTCTCGATCATAAAAGTCAGGATAGTCCGTTCCGTAGCGCTCACGCTTTTCCTGGTAGTGCTCGTTCAGTGTCATCGTCAGGCGGTCCAGCGGATCGTCCTTCTTTCGCGAGCGCACCAGCGGCGGCTGACCGGCAAGTTCGCCCATCAATTTATCGACAAAACGCAGCTTTCTTAGTGCGGGCCAGTTGCGATATTTCTGTTCCCATTGCGATCCCGGCGTCAACCACACCGCAAACGTCTCGGCGAAATCCTCCGACGGATGGCTCTGGGCGTACCAGTTTTGAATGTGAAGCACAAAACGCTTGCTGTGCGGCTTGGGCTGATAGTATTCTGGATATCGCTTTGTGGCCGGTCCGAAGACTTTGCGATAGTCGCCGCGCCGGTGCAACTTGAACGCATGATCGATCGCATGACCGATCTCGTGGCGAATAATCTTGAGGCACGAATCGGTGGTATCGCCTTCCGCCTGAAGCATGAGTTTGCGCTCCAGCTCCGTCAGTCTCGGATGGCCGAGATAAAACGGTACCGCCACTCCGGGCACGCCGTCGGGCGTAAACCACTCGGTCGAAAACCAGTAATACGGGCGGAACCGCAGCTTTCGCTCCTTCAGTTCCGACTGAACCTGATCAATATGGCGCTCGATCGGATTGCCCTTGATTTCAAGGCCCAAATCGCAGAAGCGCAGCGCGAGCAGCGCCTCGTCGCCGAGATCCGCCCACGGATAAACACGCGGCTGTTCAATTGATTCTGAAGCGCCCGAAGACATGTTCACGCAAGTTCACTCGATGATCCGTGTTGGCATGAGATTTGATCGATCAGGCCAGCTTGGCAAAGACCTCCGCGATGCGCTCCGCCGCGCTTCCGTCCCAGTACTTCGGCGTGCGGTCATGATCGACCGGCCGCTTGAGCAGGTCATGATATGCCCCGATGATCGAATTCGTCGTCGGCTTGACGAGTCGGTTGGTGCCTTCCGTGATCGTGGCCGGGCGCTCGGTGTTCTCGCGAAGCGTCAGGCACGGCACGCGCAGGATGGTCGTTTCTTCCTGTACACCGCCGGAGTCCGTCAGAACAAGCGACGCCTCGGACATGAGCCGAAGGAAATCCAGATATCCGAGCGGTTCGGGTGTCTTGAGCGATGTGAGAGCGGCCAGTCGATTGCCGAGTCCAAGCTCGGCGATGTTTTTTCGCGTGCGCGGGTGCATCGGAAAGACGATGGGCATGTCGCGGCCGATGATCTCGAAGGCGTCGAGAATCCGTGAGAGCGTCTCGCGCTGATCGACATTGCTCGGACGATGAAGCGTGACGACCGCATAGCGCTTCGCATCAAGTTTCAACTCGCTGAGAATGTTCGACTGCGCCGCTCGAGCACGATGCTTCATCAGCGTGTCGATCATCACGTTGCCGACGTAGATCACTTTCTCGTCAGGGATACCCTCGCGCTTCAGATTTTCAAGCCCGCTCGCATCGCTCACAAGCAGCAAGTCGGAGATCGCATCGGTGAGCAGGCGGTTGATTTCTTCAGGCATGGCACGGTCGAAGCTGCGAAGACCTGCCTCCACATGCGCCACCTTGACGCCTAGCTTCACGGCCACCATCGCGCAGGCGATCGTGCTGTTCACATCGCCGACGACGATGACCCAGTCCGGCCGATGTTTCAACACGATCGGCTCAAATGCCTTCATGATTTCAGCGGTCTGGACGGCGTGACTGGCCGATCCGACTTCGAGGTTGACATCCGGTTCGGGGATGCCCAAATCGCGAAAGAACAAATGGCTCATGCGTTCGTCGTAGTGCTGGCCGGTATGTACGAGCAGCGTCTGAATCTTCCTCGTTCGGGCAAAGGCCTCGACGAGCGGAGCAATTTTCATGAAGTTCGGCCGGGCCCCGCAAACGCAGATGACTTTCAACATGTCGATTCCCAGGACCGAGATTGCCGTTCCAATTGCATCGTTCGGCGGCGACCATTCCGACACAGCCGCCTATGCGGACGTTCCGCCACTTGTTCCTACCCGTTGATTCAGGGGATTGCAAGCGATGCCCGAAAGGCTTGACCAAATCGCAAAAACGCCGTACAAAATGTGCATGGCAACCGCAAAAACCATCAAGTGCTCCGTCATTACGCCCGAAGCCCAAGTCGTCGACACCACGGCCACCGCCGTTGTCATTCCGGCTCACGACGGTCTGATCGGTATCCTTCAGGACCGCGCCCCGCTACTCTGCGAAGTGGGTGAAGGCGTGCTCCGCATCGATGAATCCAACGGCGGTCAGCGCCGGATCAACGTGAGAGGCGGTTTCGCCCAGGTCCTTAACAACGAAGTCACGGTCCTGACCGAAAGCGCCTCCGAGGCATGAACCGCTCGCCGCTTGAACACGCTCGTGCATAAGGCATCGCGGCACGAGAACCGAGGAAGGCGACAGGTTCCGTCGTCGGCTTCCCCCCTACTTCCTGAATTGCTCTTCTAAGAACATGATCGCCGTCAGCGTCGCCAAGTCGCGGTTTTCCTTCTTCGCGAATCCGTGGCCTTCATCCTTGGCGAGCATGTACCACACCGTGCGGCCGTTGTCGCGCATTTTCTGGACGATTTGTTCGGCCTCATAGGCGGGCACGCGCGGATCGTTGGCGCCGTGCTGCACATAGAGCGCGGATTTGATCTTATCAGCATTGTTCAGCGGCGAGATGCGTTCGAGAAAGGCCCGCATCTCCGGATCGCGCTCGTCGCCGTATTCCGGCCGTCGGAGGTCCTGGCGATAAGGTGCCGTCTTTTCGAGAAACGTAATGAAGTTCGCGATGCCCACGATGTTGACGCCGGCCTTGATCCGATCGGGATAGTGCGTCAGAGACGCCAGCACCATGTAGCCTCCATAGGAGCCGCCATAGACCGCCACGCGCTTGGCGTCGAGTTCGTCCTGCTTTTCGATCCACTCCAGCAGCGATCCGATGTCGCGAACGCTGTCCTCGCGCTTCATGCCGTCGTCGAGCATGTGAAAGTCGCGTCCGTACCCCGTCGAGCCGCGGACGTTTGGCACGACAACCGCCGCATTCATTTCGCCGGCCCAGAACTGGTACAGGCTTGAGAATCGGGGGCGCTCCTGCCCTTCAGGGCCGCCGTGGATCGCGATGACGACCGGAAACGGCCCTTTGCCGGCCGGCTTGTAATAGTACGCCGGAATCTCGCGCGGGCGGCCGTCGACGCTGTCAAACGTCGGATAGGCGATGCGCTTCGGCGAGACGAACTTCGCGGGATTCAAACCGCCTGTTTCGCTGATTGTCCAGCGAATCAGTCGGCCGTCCTCGACGTTACACACAAAGGCGTCGCCGGGAAGCGTCGGTGTCGTAAGCGTCATGCCCAGTCGCTTGCCGTCGCGCGTAAACGTCAGGCCGCGGGCGATGCCCATCGGAACGGCCGTGAGTGCCTCATACTTGTCACTGCCGACCTTCATCGTGTAGACGCGGCCCTGCCCGTCTTCGTTGGCGACGAATGCGATTCGGTCGCCCGTCGGTGCGACGGCGATGCTCTCGATGTCCCACGGCAGCTCGGCGGTCAGCTCAATGTCCAGGCCGGTCTTCAGATCGCGGCGATAGAGTGTCTTGAACTGCCCCGCGCGATCGGTCGTCAGGTACAGGTGCTTCCCATCCGCACTAAAGACGCCGCCGGAATAAGAATATTTCTCGTTCTTCGGTGATAGCGGTTTGGACTCGGCGGTCTCGATGTTAAGCAAGTGAAGGTAGGACTCTTTCACGGAGACGTATTCAATCGCCGTCAGCCATTTGCCGTCACGACTGAAGTCAACAGGATAAAACGCACCGCTGACCTCCATCGCCAGCTTCGGTTTGAATTCCGGCGCACGGGCGATGTAGACGTCGTTGTCACGTCCGTTGCGCCCCGTTCCGGTAAATGCGATCAGCTTGCCGTCGAACGACACCCGAAGCGATTCGTGGCGGCTCCTGCCGTCAGTCAGCAGGCGCGTTTTGCCCTCCTCCTGATCGAGCAGGAATATCTGGTTGTTCTCGCTGCCGCCCTTGTCGGAGAGATAAAGCACGAAACGCCCGCCGCTGCCCGGAACGAAGGCGCCCCCGCGCACTGGCTCATCGGTAAATGTAATCTGTGTACGCGCTCCGCCCGGCCGATCGACAATGTGCAACTGTTCGGTGTTGCCGAAGCGCGTGCCGATGAGAATGCGGTCGCCGGTATCGTCGAAGTCATAAAGCGACGCGCCGCGCATGTTCAGATATTGATTCATGCGATCGCGCAGTGCGTCGGGAACTTCCGGAACATCCTCCAAGATGACCTGCCCGACTTCACGGCGATGGACTTCAGCGGCCGCGACGATCTGCGTCATGAACGGCAGGCCGGCAAGTAACGACGAAAATACCATGCCGCGAACGAGGAATCTGGACATTGCACTGCCTCCTTGGTTCTGGTGGGAACGAATCATCCCGGGACGGGCCGACAGTTCGGCGTACCTGCGGAGTCTAACGGAAATCACTGGCCTCCGCCTGTATTCACACGAGAAGGGGCAAATTTCAGAACAAGCCGCTCAGTTTCGGATCGATTTTGGTTGCCTACCGTGCGGCCGTGAGGTACAATTGTTTCAGAGTATATTGAAAGTTCGATTCTTCTTGACCGGTCGGGAGGCTTGAAAATGCGCGAAACGTCAATGCCAACAGAACTCTCAAGCGCCAACGAAAATACTCCGCAGGGCATGGCCGCGTCGAAGTCGCTCTTTATTCGCCGCTGGGGCGAGCTGTCAGGCTATTGGGGCATCAATCGCACCATGGCCGAGATACATGCCCTGCTCTTTGTTTCGACCGAGCCGATCTGCACGGACGATGTCATGGAAAAGTTGCTCATCTCGCGCGGCAACTCCTCGATGAATCTGCGTTCGCTCGTTGATTGGGGTCTGATCGAACGTGTCCACTTGCGGGGAGACCGCAAGGAGTACTTTACGTGCCGCACCGATGTGTGGCAGATGTTCGAGACAATTCTTCAGCAGCGGCGGCGGCGCGAAGTCGAACCGATCATCGAAACGATCGAGCGATGCGTTGAAATGGCCGCTTCGCATGACCCTTCGAGTAACGGCAGTGCGCATCGCCGCGCCTCAACGGGCGAAACGGAAGATCGAGAGGAGATTCGCATTTACCGCGAACGCCTCAAGGAAATGCACACATTCCTGAAGCTGTTCGGTTCGTTGGTGGACCTGGTGGTCAAGCTCGGGCCGAAGGAACTGAGCGGGCTTGCGAAAACGATGGCGGCCATGACGCCGTAAGCATCCGCCGGCTTTCCAATGTCGCTGTGCATGGTCCTGCGAAACGGCGCATGATTGCGCATCGCAGCCGCCATGCCGTCGTCAATTCTGGTTTGCGATCTCAACCGGTTCGATGGTCATCGCCCGCGGGTCGATCGATTCAAGCTGGCGAAGATAGTCGGCAAGATCGTTCTCCGTGAACGACTGGAGAAACTCACGCCGCGCCGACCGGTTCAGGTCCATGATGCGATTGATCAGTTCTCGCTTCGACATTTCCATCGACTCCCTCAGCCGTCGGCGAGCGGTTGACTTGACTGGCTTGCTATCCGACGATTCGTCGGCGTCGCAACAACCTATCGGCCTTGTACCGGAGGGAACTTGAGATGCCTGACGCACGACACGATCAACAGCCGATGAGCACGCCGATCCGTGCGCGGCATCAGGTTATTCGGCCGATCGACAGGCGGCTTCTGCGCGAGCGACGCGCCGTTTCGATCAACTTCCGCTATAGTTCCGCCGCATGACTTCCAAGGATTCCACAACCGGACTTCATGACTCGGGCGCGGCATCGCAGAACGGTGAGCGCAGCGTCGTAGGCCGACACGCCGTCAAGCATAGCGCCCGGCGACAGTTCGACGGCTGGGCCAAGAGCTATGACCGGTCGATTGTACGCCACCTGCTGTTCGATCCTTCTTATCGGATGTTCATGGAGGAACTGTACCGATGGCGGCGGGACATGGAAGAACCGTTTGACCTGCTCGACATCGGTTGCGGCACGGGCACCTGGACCGCCATGGTGGCCGGCTGCGATTTACCCTCGCGCCGTGTGGTTGGCCTGGACTACTCCGTCACGATGACTCAGGTGGCACACGCCAAGTCTGTCGAAATCGGCGAAGGCGCTCCGCTGTTTGTAAACGGCGACTCGGAGCATCTACCGTTCGCGGACGAGTCGTTTGACGTTGTCACCTGTAGCAATTCGTTTCATCACTACCCGCATCAGGAGGCTACGATCCGCGAAATGAGGCGTATTCTGCGTCCCGGCGGGCGTTTGATGTTGATCGACGGCTTTCGTGACAATGTGATCGGCTGGTTTGTCTTTGATGTGATTATTACGACCCTGGAGAGCACGCCGGAGGCCCGTGTCTTCCACGCACCCTGGTCACTGATTCGAAAGTTCTTCAAGGACGCCGGCTTCCGGGATATTCGCCACAAAAAGGCCAACATCTGGACGCCGATCTGCCTCACCGTGGGCGAAGTGTGATTCTGCAAACAGCCTAAATGCTGCGGACCGGCGAACCTTGTTCCTAACGGTCGGCAGGCTCAGCCCGGTGACCTCGCCTGAGTGCCGATGGGGCAGCGCCGGACTTTGGGCTTCGGCTACGGATATTCTCGCATTTTCACCGTCGATCAGTTACGATGATGCAACCGAGTGACAAAGGCGTGGGCGACTGGCCCCGCCGCACGGGCGGCCCTTGATGGCAAGTTCGACACACAACCCCGGCACGTCGGTGGATCCGCACATCCGCCACGAGCGACAGATTCATGATCTCCAGGCCGTGCTCGAGGTCGCGCGAGAGATCACCGCGACGAATGAACTTCAACCGCTTCTTGCCAAAGTGGAACATGCGGCTCTGAAAGTTCTCGACTGCGAGCGGGCGACGGTCTTCATCTACGATCATGATCGGCGGGAGTTGTACAGCCGTGTCGCGACCGGCGTCGACGAGATTCGATTCAGCGTGGACCAAGGCATCGCCGGCGAAGTCGCTCGGACCGGCGAGATCATCAACGTGCCCGACGCCTACGCCGATCCGCGATTCAACCCGGAGATCGATCGCAAGACGGGCTTTCGCACGCGAAACATGGTGACGTTCCCGCTGGTCGGCTTTGATCGCACGATCGTCGGCGTTCTGCAAGTCTTAAACAAACACGATGGCCAATTTGATCCGTGGGACCACGATCTCGTCGAGGCCTTCGGCGCACAGGTCGGCGTGGCGGTTCAGCGGCAGATTCTGCTGGAGCACTTCGCGGAAAAGCAGCGAATGGAGGCCGATCTCAACATCGCCCGTGACATCCAGCGCGCACTGATTCCCAAGGCCGCACCAAACATCGACGGATACGACATCGCGGGCTGGAACAAGCCGGCCGATCAGACCGGCGGCGACTGCTTCGATTATTTCACGCTCGGCAACGGCGCGCTGGCGATGACCATCGCCGATGCGACCGGCCACGGGATTGGCCCGGCACTTATGATCGCTGAATGCCGCGCACTGTTTCGCGCGACGGTTTCAATGTCGGATCGGCTCGACGAGGTCACGGCGCGTATCAACAATCTGCTCTGCGAAGATTTGCCCGACGATCGCTTTGTCACCGCATTCTTCGGCATACTCAATCCCCAATCGCATGAACTTAGCTATCTAAGCGCCGGCCATGGGCCGCTCGTGCGCTATTCGGCCGCAACGGAAGAAATTGAGGAATTGCCGGCGAACGGCGTGCCGCTGGGCATCATGCCTGATCTGCCGTGGGCCGAGCCGGTCACGTACGTAATGTCGCCCGGAGACATGATGGTCCTCATCACGGACGGCTTTTTTGAATGGAAGAACACATCGGGCGAGCAGTTCGGCCTGGAGCGCACGATGGCGCTGATCCGCCAGTGCCGCCACCTGCCCGCGTCAGAGATCATTCGCCGACTGAACGAGGCCGTTCTGGCGTTCGCCCCGGGAACGACGCAGGACGACGACCTGACGGCGCTGATCGTCAAACGACTTTAGCGCGTCGTATCAGTCCAATTTTGCCACGACTGAGTGGGAGTAGTCCGCATCGCCTGCGAAGTCGATCGGCAGGCCCGGTCGATCAACGATGCGCGCCTTGCGCGAGCCGACAACGCGGTGAATTTCGCGTTCGATCCGCCCCTGATTCATCGCGCGATTGTTCGTCGCGAAGAAGAGATGCCCCCCGGCATCCAGCAGCTCGATCGCCCCTTTCAGAAGCGGGCCGATCTGTTTTTCGAGTACAAAGGCGCGAGCCGGTCGTCGCTGTCGCGAAAACGTCGGCGGATCGAGAATGACAAGATCATATTTGCGGTCCTGGCGCTCGGCTCGTCTGTAAAACTCGAATGAATCACTGACAAAGAACAAGTGGCGAGATGCATCGATGCCGTTGAGCTTGAGGTTCTCACGGCCCCAATCGAGATATCGCTTCGACAGATCGACGCTCGTCACGGCGCCGGCGCCGCCGAGCGCGGCAGTCGTTGAGAATCCGCACGTGTAGCAAAAGAGATTGAGCACGCGCAAATTCTTCGCCAACTCGCCCATGCGACGGCGATTCTCACGATGCTCGAGGAACAGGCCGTATGAGAAACCGTCATAGGGCCGGATGATAAACTTCGTGCCAAATTCAGTGATCGTAATGCTCTTCTCTACCGGCCGGCCAAGCCACGGCGCGGCGCTGGTATGCGCGGCCGCCTGCTCGGGCGTGAGGCGGCTGCGATCACGCACGAAGAACTTAGCGTATGCCGCATGCAGATCGAAGCGCTCAATCAGGCGCTCAACGGACGGACGAACCGACTCCGGCGAAATGTTCAGCCGACCTTCATGAAACTGCACGATCAACACCGGACCCAGACGCTCAATGACAAGCCCCGTCATACCGTCGGCCGCGCCGTTTACAAGTCGATAGGCATTGGTCGTCCCGGCATCGATGAGTCGCCGCCTCCGCTCGACGGATGCGGTGATCAATGCCTTGATGTCACCGTCAACTTTCAAACATGAACTCCCGGTGCAAAGTCAAAAAACGCCGCCGGTTGATCGAAGGTCAGAAGGTCGAGTTTCAGCGTACTGCACGCTAACGCTTCAAGGTCGCCAATGCCCGCCCCCGTCATCGCCGATACGCGACAGGATGGCAGACCGCTCGATGTTAGCCCCGCGCTGCCCGCACGATCGCATTTATTGCACACAAGAATCACCGGCCGATCCGAAGACAATGTGTCGCGAATTTCGGCAAACTGCGCCATCAGCACATCGACGTTCAGCGTTGAATCAAGGACGAGCAGAATCAAGTCCGCCGCGCGTGCCTGTTCACGGCCGCGCCGAATTGCTTCGCCCTCGATTTCACACTGCGTCCCGCGCTGACCGGCCGTGTCAGTTAACGTAACGGGCCAGCCGTCAATCAGCGCGTTCTCGGCAACCCAGTCACGAGTCGTGCCCGGCGTGTCGGACGTGATGATACGATCCGCGCCGATCAGGCGATTGGCCAGCGTGCTCTTACCGGCGTTCGGCGGGCCGACCAGCGCGATTCGGATCCCGCGGACCAGTCGCGTCGCTGCCTCCGATCGAGCCTCGAAAGCAGCGCGTTCGTCGCTTGATACCTCCGACAGTCTCGAAATGAACCCGGGCAGGATACAACGCTGATCCAGCAGCCACTTCAGCATTCGCCGTGAGCCGGCGCGAATGATGACCGCATCAATGGCCCGCGTGACGACGTCGGTGAAAACCAATACGTGCGGGAACCGCGCAGACTCGACGATCTCGGCGCCGGCGCGCTCCATCGCCATGAGCACGCGCTGCACCACGCGCACGCCTCCATGCGTGCAGATTTCGGCCGTGATCCGTTTGCCGCGCGTTATGCACACTGCAACGGCGTCGTCAATGATTGTCTGACCGTCGACGACTCGGCAAAGCGTCGGCACTGCGTCATCGAATGTGATAGGCGCGTTGGAACGAAAAGAAATCAACGCGCGGCCAAGTACAGCCCGGGCGCGCGGACCATCGACGCCCACGACGGCGATTCCTCCCGGCGACGGCGGCGTCAGCAAGGCTGCCGTCGCACCAGATTGACTTGTCTGCGCGGTCGTCGTCACGATTCGTCGTCGATCGCCTCGATCGGCGAGAAATGTCTGCGATAGGCCAGCGCGATGCCGCGGATGCAAAGATCCGGCACGACCCGATCGATGATGTCGGTATGCCGGCTGATGAGTTCCGCGTTGCCCCCGCAGGCCACCAAATCGGGCCAGGCCTTCAGCTCTGTCGCATAACGCTCCGCAATCTCGCGCAGGCCTCCGACAAGGCCGAACACGACGCCGTGCCGAACCGCCTCTTCCGTCGACCCACCATATACGCCGCTCGGCGAATCGATCGTCACGCGCGGCAGCTTCGCCGTGCGCTCATGAAGCGCGTCGGCCTGCATTTGCATGCCCGGCAGGATCGCCCCGCCCATGAAAACGCCTTCATCGTTGACGCAGTCGATGGTGACGGCCGTGCCGAAACTGGCGACGACGCAGGCGTGACCGAATGTTTCGTATGCCGCGGCGGCGGCGCAGACGCGGTCGATACCCACTGTCTCCGGCGCTTCGACGGCCAATGAGAGCGGCCGATGCAGGTCTTCGCCGACGACGAGTACCTCTGTTTCCAAACGCTCGGCGACGCGTTCCTTCAAAGCGGCCAGGACTTTCGGCACGACGGACGCGGCCGCGACGGCGCGGGATCTCTCTGGCGGCAGCGCCTCCCATGCCTCGGCTGCGGCATCGAGTATGGCATCGGTTTCGTCGTGGCCGAAGCGCCGCTCGGAATAAACCTCATGAGCGACGGAGGTGGCGACGGACACGTGCGAATTGCCGATTTCGACGATGACAAGCGAGGCGAGTGCCCTCGGATCTTCGGGAATGCTCACGCGGAGTCTCCGACAGTGTAGAAAAATGACCGTCGGAAATTATATCGGATTCGGGAATAATGCACGATGGGCGCCGGTTATACAGCACGAGGTCTCCCCGACCTCACTTTCCCTCTCTTCTTCTCATCTCGAGGGTGCAAACCCGGCGTTGAGAAGTCGCCCCGCTACCCGACGGGGCGATCTTTTTTCACGCGCCGATTTCCGGCGAGCGTCAACGGGCATTCGCAACGTCGTGGTATGCCTTCGGATCGGACGGCTCTGATTCCTGAATGCCGGACAGAATCTGTTGCGCCATGTCGCGCAGTTCGGCAAGCTGCCGATCGATGTCGCGGTGCAGTCGGTCGCGCGCCGATCGTTCGACCGCGGCGGCGTATTCGGCCAGTTCGGGGTAGCCGTGGCCCCGGCCGGCCTGTATCAGGCTGCGCGACCATTCGACGAGCTGCTCGTAGGAAGCATTGGCGAATGCCAATTCCATTTCATCGATCTGTTGGGGCAGCCCGCGTGCGAATTGCTCGATAACATCCCACAACTCCGGGCACTCGGCCAACATATTCGAGAAGACGGGGTCCAGCCCCGAATCGCCCGGTGAATGCGGTTGCTCGGTCATGGCATGGCTCCGTCGAGATGCACTGCCGCCCGAAATGCATCCGTTTCGTCGGCGCGGCCGCGCCGTGCCTCACGTTCAATATCGCATACGCATGGCAGCCATATGAGCCATTTGTCGGGATAGACCGCTAACGAATCGGTTGGAGCGCTGGCCGCGCGAGGAGGTCGACGTGTTTTCGGGTCAGAATTGCCGTAAAATGTGACGCCTAGTTCGGCGACGGAAGTGGATTGCAAGACTTTTAGAAATCGCAGGAGGCCCGCGGACGGATACGGCTACTTCTCGTCTTCGTCGTCTTCGATGAGGTCGTCTTCGCCGAGTTCCTCGAGGTCTCCGATTTCGCCGCTTCCCTCTTCGGTGATGTCGAGATCGCTGAGGTCGTCAAGATCAAGGTCGTCGAGGTCGTCGATGTCGATGTCTTCCAACGCATCATCGGCGGAAAGCTCGCCGGCAACAGTCGCTGCATCAGCGGACGCTTCTTTTGAGGAAGAGGACGAAACTGCGGGCTTTGTGCTCGGCGGCGCGGGCGGCTTGAGCATTTCAGGCGTAATGTCTTCGGGGTCGCCGTCGATCTGCACGATGAAATGCACGGGACCGATGCGCACGCGGTCGCCCGGCTCCAGCTCCGTGTCGTCTTCAATGCGTTCGTCATTGACAAAGGTGCCGTTGCTGCTGCCCAAGTCGCGAAGCGTGACGGAGCGGCCGTTTTGCGTGAGTTCGCAATGTGCGCGGGAGATCTCGGACAAGGGAATCCGCAGGTCGGCATCGGTTTTGCGGCCGATAACCGTAGACTTTCGCTCCAGCGTGAATTCCTTGCGTTGTCCGTTTTTTCCAAAGGTTACGAGCGTAACCGTCATAATCGCTTCTCGGTTCGCTGGTTGAATGGACACCGACGCGGCTCCTGCATTCGGACGAGTTTTCGACACTCTACCGGCGGTTGTTCACAGGTTCAAGCGGGCGAAGTCCGATGCAGCGCCGCCCGAAGTCAATCCTGCTAGGATAACCGAAATGTCGCGAGAAAATCAAGAAATCGCCGCTTTATCCTCGGACCCAATCGGATGGTATGTGCACCTGCCATTTTGCAGGACCAAGTGCGGCTATTGTGATTTTTACTCGCTACCCACGATTCCCGCGCTGATCGACGATCTCATCGACGCCATTTCGCGCGAAATCGAATGGCGCGATCCGTATCGGCCGGTCGAAGCCGTCTTCATCGGTGGCGGCACGCCTACCGAACTGCCGCCGGACGCCCTGAGCCGCCTGCTGCGATTGATCGAAGCCAGAGCAGGCCGACCCGAAGAATGGACCGTCGAGGCCAATCCTACAAGCACGACCGAGCTTCATCTCGATTTGTTATGCAAGATCGGCGTGAATCGTATCTCGTTCGGCGCGCAGTCGTTTGATCCGAATGACTTGCGCGTGCTGGAGCGTTTGCACGATCCGAGACACATCGGAGAATCCGTCACTGCGGCGCGAACGGCGGGGTTCGACAATGTTAATCTCGATCTCATCTTCGGCATCCCCGGTCAGACGCTGGAACGCTGGCGCGGCACGCTTCGCCGGGCGATCGATTTGGGCACGGAGCATCTCTCGTGTTACGGGCTGATGTATGAAGACGGCACGGCGTTGACGCGGCTCAAGCGCGACGGCCGACTGACGCCGTGCGATGAGGATCTCGAAGCCGACATGTTTCATCTTACCATTGATGAACTGGAGACCGCCGGATTTGAGCATTACGAGATCAGCAACTTCGCACGCGACGGTCGACGGTGTCAGTCAAATGTCATATATTGGGAGAATCGCGAGTATCTGGGCGTCGGACCTTCAGCGGTGTCGTACCTCGGAGGCGAGCGCCGCAAGAACGTGGCCGACGTGAGGAAATACTGTGAGTGGATGTCGGCCCGACCTGAAGCGGTTGGCGTCGAAGTGGAGAGGCTCTCGCCGCGCGAGCGCGCCGGCGAGACGGCCGTGCAGATGCTCCGAATGACAAGCGGAATCGACCTTCAACGATTCGCAATGCAAACCGGGTTCGATGCGCGAACTCTGTTTGCCGATCCAATACGACGAATGCGAGACGCGGGCCTGCTCGTAGCCGACGCGGGACGCATTCGCCTGACGCGGGCCGGCATGGTTGTTGCGAATCGGGTCATGCAGGAGTTCCTACTGTCGGACGACGCGGGCGGCCGGCCGATCTCGCTGCCGATATTGACCTCGTAGAGTTAAAGACGCAGCCATGAAAACAGCGCTATGACATGGCGCGGCGTTCAACGACGCCCGACCGGACTCCAGCTACCTCAACCTCCCCGTCACGCCGTCTTCAGCGCCAGTTGCACGACTTCCCGATCAGGCACAAACGCGCTTCGGGTATAGTTCACGCGCCATGTCAGTCCATCGGATGCGGCGTATTCCGTGCCGTGCGGCATGTCGCAGCCCGACGTAAAAATGCGTTCCGTGATGAGATCGATTGTTTTTCGCGCCGCGGCTTCATGGGCCGAGGGTGCGATGACTTGTACGTCCGGCAGCCCAAAGGCGAGCAACCCGACGGAATCAAACAGCAGCATGCCTTCGTTTTCGCCTGACAGCGCAAAACCGCGAATATGCGTGCACGATCGCCACATCGACTGGCCGGGGGAACGGGCGTAATCGAGCAATCCGGCAAGCTGTTCGGTCGGCGTGAGCATCCGCGCGTCGGGCCAGAATGCGGCGGCGACGGGAGCGAATTCGGCGAGGGCGGCATGGGCATGATGTAAAATGCGCACGACCTGATCGCGCGGCGTGTCGATGTCGTGCCGCGCTGAAAGTGTCACATGCGCGGCATGATGTCGAACGCGCTCGGCGAATTCGGCCGGATGCTCAAAATGCGTGAGCGTTTCTTCAATAAGCAGGGAATCTCGCGGCGATTGTTCGAGACGATAGTCGAGCGCGACGGGGCCGACGCGCACGCGCGGCTCGGCTGAGGGGTCCAACTCATCGGCCGTTGCGTCTCGCCGACCGCCGCGACGAAGTGATGCCACGAAGACGGAGGGCGAAATGCCGCATTCCCGCGTGAAGAACACCTCGCTCTTGATGCAGAGTTTCGGCAGGTTTTCCTCAATGGGAGCGCTTGACGGCGCTGCATCTGTACCGGCTTCGTGAGTCGCGTACATGCCGCTCGTTTGAGCGCCATGCTGCGCTGACATGTCAACGCCTTGATCTACCGCGCGGATGTCGCTCCGAAAGTCGGTGGCGTCAGCTTCGGTCGATTCGTCCGGAGGCTGTGGACGTGTCGTTGGTGCGCCCGGATTTGGAGTCGGACCGGCCGCGCCGGCCTTCGCGCGTGCGGCTGCAATCTCGCCCATTTCGGGCGTCCAGCTCGCAGCGAGCATCGCGTCCTCGTCGGGTTGGGCCTTGGCTGTAGGCTTGAAATTCGCGGAGAACCTGTCCGGTTTGTCATCAGCAAGGACAGGCGAATTCGGGCTTGAGTGCGACGCGATTTCACCGATCGTG
>CAZRFP010000032.1:0-9028 GCA_964599535.1 uncultured Planctomycetaceae bacterium | reverse complement strand
AGGGATGTCGCCACTATCGACCGCGGGGTCTTCGGCAAGCGCATCACCTCGCGTAGGCGAGCGGCGCGAAAGCAAGCGTGCGGCCAGCTCGACAGCGGCGGCAACTATCAGGCAAAGTCGCCCGGTCGTCGTCATGTGAGTCGCCCACCAGGCGACGGCCAACAGCACAAGCGAAATGATATGCAGCGGCGCGAAGGAACGTCCGCGCGGCGCCCCGATCAGCAACCCCGAGAGCGAGCCGACCAGCGTCAGCATTCCCAGAATGACGAAAGCGTAGAACACGTCAGATTAATCCATGCCAGACATCTGTCGGCGTATGCGGCACTGTTGAGCAGCGACGACCATGCGGTTCAGTGCATTCGCAACGCATGAGGCTTCAACCCTCACCGCGCGCCTTTTCGGCTTCAAAGTAAATCTCATCCGGAATTGGAATCAGCGAGCCGCTTCGATCGATGCACGCCAGCGTCGATGACGCCTCGCACAAGACCGTGCCGTCGCGGCGGATCTGATACGAGTGATCGATGCGCGCCCGCGTCATTCGCTCGATCTTCGTCGTCAAAGTCAATTCGTCGTCATAATACGCCGGCGCGCGAAAACGGCATTCAAGCTTCGCAACGGCAAACAGGACGCCGCGCGCTTCCAGATCGCGATAGCGAAACCCCGCGAGGCGCAACAGCTCCGTTCGGCCCATTTCAAAATACTCGAAGTACTTTGAGTGATGGAGGTAGCCCATCGGATCGCTTTCGGCATAGCGAACGCGAATTGACAATTCACAGGATACCGGCTTGGTCGTGCTCATTGCATCATTGTCGGGACGATCTCCGCCGATGCAAGGGAGCGAGGATGGGGGCTTGCGGCATGCCGAGTTTTGCGAGATGCGAGGGACATTCGCTCGCCAATTCATGCATCTCAATCGCACGCCGCCAGCGCTTCGCGCAGGCAACCGCGGTGCCTCTTGAGTTCGCGCTCGGCGGCGGCGCGGTTCAGTTGGCGAGCATGCATCAGGATGGCCGTCTTTGCATTGCCGCGCGCGGCAGTCAACAGCCGTGCGGCCTCCTCGCGCGAGACGTTCGCCGCTGCCGCTACGACGCGCGTGGCGCGATCGACCAGCTTCCGACATGCGTAGCTGTTCAAGTCGACCATCAGATTGCCGTATACTTTGCCGATTCGAACCATGCCAAGCGTCGTGATCATGTTCAGCACCAGCTTGGTTGCCGTACCGGCCTTCATTCGCGTCGAGCCGGTCAGCACCTCCGGGCCTGTGACGACCCGGATGTCCACATCGGCGCGCACTCTCACCTGCGACTTCGGCACGCACGCGAAGAAAATCGTCTTCGCGCCGCGCCGCTTCGCCTCAGTCAGCGCGGCGTGAACATACGGCGTCGTGCCGCCTGTTGCGATGCCCATGACGACATCGGGCCTCGCGACTTTCATGCGGTGCATCTCCACCACGGCGGCATCCGGGTCGTCTTCCGCACCTTCCACGGCCCGCCAGAGCGCCTTTCTTCCGCCGGCGATGACGCCGTGGACCATCTTCGGATCGGAGCGAAACGTGGGCGGACACTCCGACGCATCGAGAACGCCCAGCCGTCCGCTCGTGCCCGCGCCCACGTAAATCAGCCGCCCCCCCGCCTGCCATGCCGACGACACGAGGCGCACGGCTCGGACGATATCGGCTTTGGCGCCGGCCACGGCACGCGGCACCGTTTGATCCTCCCTGTTCAGAACATCAAATGCGGTGGCGAGTGGTATGGCGTCCAGCGCTCCGGTGCGCGCATTGCGCTGCTCGGTCAACAGATGGCCGCGATCGGCGATGCCTGGTTGCGGTCGTGGGCGTCGTTTCATTCCAACTCCATTATGAAACACTCGGCGCGCCGGGATGCGCTTCAAGTCTCAAAATGTCGATGCGTGCCGTGTCTCTGTTCATCGACGGAATTGAATGAGGAGCTGATTTTCAAGGCAAGTCGTGAGGATCTTGAAGGGTCGATGGGCATTTGGACTCGCGAGTGGAATCGGATCCTGCCCGCAGGCACTGTTATTTCACCTTCCGACGCTTCATTCCGGCGGGCGCGCGGACGAGTGCCGTCGAATCGCGAATGATCAGCGAGGCCGGCAGTCGCTCGCGCTTCGGCGATCCGCCGCCGTTTTTATCGCTGTCTTCACCGCTGTTTTCAAAGAGCATGTCCAGTCCGCGGTTGATCATCGCGCGAACGTCGATGCTGATGGTCGTCAGGCTGGGGCTGACGTATTTTGACAGGTGAATGTTGTTGCAGCCGACGACCGAGACATCATGCGGAACGCGCAGCCCCTGCGCTTGTAACCCGGCAATGACCGAGATGGCGATCTCATCGCTCATGCATAGTATGCCTGTTGTATTCGGTGCGCGTTTAAGCAGTTGAACGACCGCCGGCGGCCCCATGTCCGGATTGGCGCAAGGCTGCTGGATCAACTGCCTCTCCGCGATGCCGCATTCGCGCAGCGCCCGTTGCAGACCTTGGCGACGCAGATTAAACCAATCAGGCTCGTCGGCTGCGTCCGGTCCGCCGACGAAGGCCAATTCGCGATGACCCAATTCGATCAGGTGCCGGGCCGCCGCATGGCAGAAAGCGGTGATATCCGGGCTGACTTCGGAGAAGTCGGTCTGCTCGAAGGCGCTGTGAATGATCACGGTCGAAGGCGGCGATACCGGACCGATCTGCTCTTCGCCGTAGGGATCGTCAAAAAAGATTTCGGGCGGCGCAATGACGACCGCGCCCCCAAGGCGAAATTGTCGAAGCGACTGATGAAAACTGCCCAGCGACTGGCAGCAGATCACGCCGTACCCGCGCTCCTCGATCGAACGCGAAACGATGTCGACCAGTTCAGCCAGGTAGTGGTGGCTCGAAATATATTCGGCGAACATGACGATCGTTTTCAACTGCTGACCGCGCAGGCTGCGGGCCATCAGATTCGGCACGTATCCGAGTTCGCGCGCGGCGGCCTTGCATCGCTCGGCCGTCTCTGCCGTGACGAGGTCGGATTTGCCGGTGAGTGCCCGAGATACGGTCATCGCGGAAACGCCGACGCGCCGCGCGACATCCTTCAAGGTGACGGCTCTCTGTTTCATGCTGTTCGATCGCGACGGATCGACGCCAGAATGGATCGATCAGCCCTCGACTCCACGCATTGACTACCCTTGACATGAGTGTAATGGAAATGTCATCGCGATGAAAGCGGGAGGAGAATACGGCCTTTTTACGTGGTTCAACGGCCGAACGGGATTGGGTGGCGTGTCGAGTGATGTGAAAGTCCGGCAAATGCGATCCGCGCTGATGGCTTCCGCCGCTGGGGGGACGGCTATGCCTTTGGCGTGCCCTTCTTATAGATACGCGTCGAGAGCGCCTTGACCCATTCGGTCCAGTCGCTTTCGACCTTACGGGCGTCATCGATGGCGCTCAGGGCCATGTGGAGCTTGGCGTCGATGTTGTCCAGATAATGCACGATAATTGCCTCGGGGCAAGCCGGCTGGCGCGGGCTGCCGAACTCATACGAGCCGTGATGGGCCAGGACGATGTGCATCAGGACATTTCGAAGATCCGCGTCGAATGGTTCGCCCGTCTCCTTTGCCACCGAGGCGATTTTGCGGTCAATCAGAATTGCCGCCTGCGTGATGTGGCCGACGAGCTGGCCTTCCGTCGAGTAGATGAAATTGGAATCATATGTCAGTTCGTCGGTTTTGCCGATGTCGTGCAACAGGAGACCGGTCAGCACCAGATCGCGATTCACGCGCGGATAGTGATTATCCTGCGGATCGCCCGTGCCGAAGATCCGCAGCGCCAGCTCGAGCAGGCTGCACGTGTGCTCCAGCAGGCCGCCAACGTAGGCATGATGATTCTGCACGGCGGCGGGCGCGCGGCGGAACTTGGCCATCAATTCCGCATCGGAGACAAATGCCTTGATCAGCGCGAGCAACGGCTTGCTGCGGACCGTTCGGAGGACTTTCATCACGCGCTCAAACAGCTCATCCACGCTGTACGGCGTATGCGGCATGAAGTTTGAAATATCGTATGTGTCGGAGGACGCCGGACGCAGCGCGTCGACGATGATCTGCTTGTTGCCCTGATAGCTCTCGACGCGGCCGCGAACGCGGATGAAGCCGCCATCGGGAATGAGGTCAAACTGCTCCTGCGTGGCCTGCCACATCCGCGCGAGCACCTGGCCGGTTTGATCGGCGAAGACGAGATGAATGTACAGCCCGCCGTTCTTCTGGCTTCGCAGGTCTTTTTGAGATACGAGAAAAACCTGGTCGGCAAGTGCTTCGCCGGGCATCAATTCGCGAATGAACCGATACGGCAGCGGACCGTCGCCGGATGCGTTCGAGTCGTTTGCCGGCCTAGCGGACGAATTGGAGATCGATGAGTTCATGTGCCCTTCAGGCCGCGGGTCGCGGCATTGGGATCGTTTTGCGCGTGACGGCTGGAGTATATGCCTAGAGGCCTCGTCGATCAATTCTGCGTCGGCAGCGCTTGAGCCACGCGGCAGCTTAGAAACTCACAGCACGATATGGCTCACGGCGAAAGCCAATTCGATGCCACGGATGCGGCATCGCCGTAATCAAAGCGCGCCCGACGATGGCCTGCCAGCCCAAGTTGCAGCCAGTCGATACGGCGAATCGCGAAAGCGAGGACGCAAAAACGCGCTTTCGCCTTTAACCGAATTGCTTCGAATACCTCCTCGCCCCAGTCGAACGGCGAACACACCTCAGGCCGTTCGATCACTTCCCCCGGCGCGGCGTCGGACAGGTAGTTCACGATCCCCAGCCGATCCACGCGCGGCCACTGGGCTTCGACCAGCGCTCCGCTCGTATGCACGTGCGCCGCGGCATAGATTCGAAGCTGCACCAATCGGGCGGCGTCATATGCAAGCAGTGCGACGCGTCCGTCGCGGCGAATGTGTTCGACTTTTCGCGCGCGCACGTCGCTATAGCAAATCAACTCGCGGCGCGCCGGAAACGCCTCACGCAAGACGACCGTCCTAGCGTCCGCGCCTTCATCGCACGTGGCGAGCGCGAGGAATCGGGCGGGCGAATCAGGTTGTGCCGTGGCCGACTCAAGCTCGTTCCAGATGCCACAGTGGATTTCGTCGAGTTCGTCAGTATTCGACATGGTCCGATTCCGAAGACGCGCAGGGGCGTCCTTATTCGTCCAGCGTCAGGCCCATTTTCTCCGCTTCCTCGCGTAGCTGCCGCAAGGCGCGGTGGCAGATCATGTGAATCGAACCGATCGATCGATCCAACTGTTTCGCCACTTCCGCGACGGGAAGCCCCTCGATGAAGCGCATCTGAATCACTTCGCGATAGTGTTCCGGCAAACGGCTGAGGCACGCTTCGATCACGCCGACCGCCTCGTCGCGCCGAACCACGCGGCTGGGCGTCGCACCGCCGGAGGTAATCCGGGCCATGAGATCGACATACGTCGTCTGGTTGACCGACCGCCCCGAGGGCTTCACCTCGCGGCGAACGTCGCGGCGCTCAGCGCGCAAAGCTCGATGTTCGTCGATCAACTTTCGGTCGAGAATGGCGTACAACCATCTGAGGAACGAATCCGGCCCCTGATAGGTAAACTGATGCAACGCGCGAAATGCCTCCATATAGACCTGCTGGAGAATGTCGTCGGGTTCGATTTTCGAGCGCATGACATGATCCATCTGGCGATGCAGACGGGCTTTGAGGCGGGGATGATACAGCAAGATCAGCCGTTCAACGGCGTCTTCGTCGCCGGAACGGGCGTTATCGACAAGAATGCGCGTTTCCTTCGATTCTGACACGCTTTAGCTCGATTCGTACCCGTCTGGCAACCCAGGGGCATGAAGGCGAATTCCAAAGATTTACTTCGAGGCTGACACAATAATCGCATCCGCTTGTAGAATAAAGTACTTGGAGGCACTTGCCCGGTCGAAACCCGGATCGAATTTGTAATCGGACCGGCCCCGACATGTGCTACGCTTATGATACCCGAAATGCGGCCACGGATTTTGCCGCCCGTTTACTTGACGTGATGGTCGATCTTAATTCACAGGGGAATCGCGCTTCGCCGGAATGACGTCCGAAAACAACAATCCACCGCCTCACGATGTGCCCGATGCCCATGACGAGCTGATGGGCCGACTCATCAACGAGTTCTTCGATCGGCGTGCGCGCGGAGAGACGCTCAGCAAGGACGCGTTTCTCGCGGAGCACGCCGAGCATGCCGAAGATCTGCGCGAACACCTCGCAGGCCTCGAATTCTTCCGCCCGAAGGGTTCGTCAGATCAGGCGGCGCAGTTTCCAGGCGAAGAGACCCTTGACGCGCGGCGAGGAAGCAGCACCACGGAGGCGCATGAGGCCGCATCGGTCCACATTCCGAGAATCGAAGGTTACGAGATTCACCGCATGATCGGCCGCGGGGGCATGGGTGTCGTTTACAAGGCAACGCAGGTTTCGACAAAACGACAAGTCGCGCTGAAGGTTCTGCTGGAGGGGCCGCTCGCTTCCGAGCAGGCCCGCAAACGCTTCGAGCGGGAGATCGAAGTCGCCGCCCAGCTCCGCCACTCGAACATCATTCCGATCTACGACAGCGGCAAATCCGACGGCCGCATGTATTATGCGATGGCCTATGTTCGCGGCGTGTCTCTGTCGGACTATATCGCAACGCGGCGCCCCGCGATCGACAATCGGTTGCGGCTGTTTGTCAAGATTTGTCAGGCTGTTCGCCATGCCCACCAGCGCGGCGTGATGCATCGCGATCTGAAGCCGACGAACGTGCTCGTCGATTCCGAAGGCGAACCGCATATTCTCGACTTCGGCCTCGCCAAGATCAGCGCATTGTCCGACGTCACGATGTCGGTCACGGCACAGATCGTTGGCACGCCGGCGTATATGTCGCCGGAGCAAGCGGCGGGTGATCCGTCGGGCATCGATACGCGCACCGACATTTACTCTCTCGGCGTCGTGTTGTATGAAATGCTGACCGGGCGCATGCCGTACGACACATCGTCAGGCATGGCGAAGCTGCTGGAGAATATCGCCAATACCGAGCCACCGTCGCCGAGTGCAATCGAACGCAAGATTAGCGGCGAACTGTCCGCCATTGTCATGAAAGCGCTCGAAAAGAGCCGCGATCGCCGCTATCAGTCGCTCGATGTTTTTCAAAGCGACGTCGAGAATTTTCTCATCGGCGCGCCGATCTCCGTCCGGCCGGCCACTGCGGTCTATCTCATCAGAAAGACTCTGTGGCGGCATCGCGTGCCGCTCGGGTTTGTCGCGGCGATTGTGATCGTTGCGGTCGGCGTCAGCACGATCATGGGGCATTATTCGAGGCGGTTGCACGAGCAGAAGCAGGAAATCGCGCGCGACCGCGAGCAGTTGAAGCGCGACAAGGATGATCTACAGCGAGAACGCGACATCGCGGCTATCCAACGCGATCAAAGAGAAAAGGAACTCCGCGACACCATTGCGTTTCTCGAGCGCGTCGATCCCGCGCTGGCCGATGCGGCCAAGACGATCGCCGGTGGCGTGGCCAATCCATATCGTCTGCCTGAGATCATCGCCCGCAGCGCACGCGACTTTACGCAGGACGGAGCGCAAGTTCCGAGTAAGATCGAGACGTTCAATCCCGATGCACCCATTAGGTTTGAGCCGCCGGCCGTCTCCATGCGTCCCCAAGCCCCCACCGTCGCCAAGCCGGATTATCTCAACATGCTCGGCCAGGCCGTGCAGCAGGTCTTCATTCCCGGATTACCCGAGATTATGAGCAAGGCTGCGGGGCAAGGCTCGGAGCCGGGCGCGACAAGCCGACCCGCCGATGAGCCTACGTCCCAGCCTACGTCGTCCTCATCGTTTAAGGCCGATGCCGGCAATGACGGTCAGGTTGGCACGGCATCGGCGGAGACTCCACCTACGGCGGCCACGCCCGAGATCGGCAAGAGCGGATGATGCGGGATCGCTATTCCCGCGTCTTCAAGGTAATCCTGAATCACATTGAAATATGGCGATCAGCCGCGGTTTGCACCTGCCGGCGCAATGGGTTCGAGGTCATCATCCTCGTCATCTTCGATTTCATTCGGCGGCGACGGAAGCAACCGCACGCCGTAGTCTTCGGCCGGATGCTTCAGCGATTCAATCCAGTTTAGCAGCCTGAGATAGCGCGGGTGCTTCCGGGAACGGAACGCCGGTTGAAACTCGACATCCCCGGGATGGCGAAATTCCGGGCGCACTTCGTTCTTCGGCAGCATGAACGTCAGCAAAAGCGAGTTATCCGGCTGACTGCGGTCGATCAGCTTTCGTTTGCGAAGCTGAATATCGTTCATGATCACGAAATTTGAGTAGACGGCCTGATCGGTGCGCTTCGGATCGTTGATGAATGCAAAACCTTTGACATCACGATTGGTGGTCGTGTGACATCCGCTGGTCGCGCAGCTGCGCAGGACGACCGGAAGAACATTCTTGCGAAACTCGACAAAAATCTCCGGATCGCTCTGGATGCGCACCTTGTCGGCGTATTCCGTACCGCGATAACGGGCCATGACATGCAGCTTTTGCGGAGGCGTCATTTTCAGAAACTCCGGCTTCGCGCGGCGGTTGCGAAAGTCTTCATGACCCTCCATCGAAAGCAGGAACTCATCGATCACATCCCGTGAAATCTTGACGGTCACGCGATCCGGTTCGCGAGACGACGTCCTCATGCCGCGCAACTCCATATAGCGGATGCGGCTGATCTGTTCGGGCGTCAGCGGCTTGAGTTTCGTGCGATCAAAAGCGTCCGTATCGTCTTCCTCGTCGTCGGGCTGTGTCGCCGGTTGCCACTGCTCCGACCTCATCGGGCCGCTCTTCGCCGGCTGAATGAACAGAGCGTTCGTGCCCGGCATGGATGCCAGCGATGCTCCCGCATTGGTGTACAGCAGCGAAACCAGTCCGGCGCAAAGGCCCGCTCCGGCGAATCCGATCCACTTTTTCCGCTTCAATGTCATCATGACCGATTATCCGTAAGGTCTCGTTCGAGCATCCTTTGCC
>CAZRFP010000031.1:0-31544 GCA_964599535.1 uncultured Planctomycetaceae bacterium | reverse complement strand
AGAAGAGCGTCAAAGCGCACGAGACGCGCCCCGACGGCCGGGCGCTCTCCGACGACGGCTATCAGGCGAATCTGCGTTACGGCTCGCAGCAGAGCCTGACGCGCAACTGGCACATGCCGATGCACCAGACCGACACCCTCTTTCACAAGAGCAAGGTCTTCATGGGATTTATCTTCGGCGGCGAGGCGGACAATCACGCCATCAACACCGTCCCGAAGGAAACGCTCGTACGCGTCGTGAAGGCGGAAGACGGCGGGCTCGGCGGCAAGGGCATCTGGCTGCCAGCGACGACCGGCATGTCGCCCGGCGGCGAGAGCGACGTAATGAAGAAATACCTCGCCGGCGGGTTCATCGGCGGCGACGAATCGGACGACGAGGCCGCGGATTTCGAAAACCTGTGATCGCCGCTCGCCACGAAGCGGCGAGACGGTCCACCGAGGACGCAACGTGCCATACAACGACCCCGACGAAACCGATCCAATGACGATCCACGGCGTCGAAGCAACCGCCGACGACATCGAGGCTGTCCGCGAAATGGCGGACTGCTTCATTGAAGAGTTCGTGCGCCTGGGGCACGGCGAAGCGGCGATGCGGGAGATTTTTCTGTCCGGTGAGTTTGCCGGACCCGCACTCGCGCTTCGGCAACTCGGCGAATCGGAAATAAAGACCATGATCCGCGCGGCATTCGAGCGGCGCGGTCCGCGTGCCGGGCACGTGCCGACCGAGCGCACGGCCGCGGGCGATGTCTCGTTGCCGGTACTTTTTCAATAGGAGGCTCACGTGATGAACTGCGAAGGAACTTGCCATTGTTCGGACGCCACCGTGCGAAAAGTCTTGATGAAGGAGCATCGCGTGATCGAGGCCGTGCTGGATTCCGTCGAGCGCATGGTGCAAGCCGACGCCTTCGATGAGTCGTTTCTCCGGCAGTCGCTCGATTTCTTCCGCAACTTCGCCGACGGCTGCCATCACATGAAGGAAGAGGATCAGCTCTTCCCGGCGCTGGAAAAGGCCGGCGTCCCGCGCGAGGGCGGGCCGATCGGATGCATGTTGAATGACCATGAAGTCGGTCGAAGCCTGTTGCGCATGATTGACCAGCACATCGAAATCGCCGGCCGCGGGGATGCCACCGCACGCGATTCCATTCGTACGGCGGCCGCCCGCTATGTCACAATGCTGCGCCAGCATATTCAAAAGGAAGACAACATTCTCTTTGTCATTGCGGAGAACGTGCTGTCCGACCAGCAGAAGACCGACATGTTGCAGGCCTTCGCGCACCAGGAGCAGGCCCCGAAGTGCGACGGCAAGCACGCGCACTATGTGAATCTGGCTGACACCCTCGCTCATTGGCGATTCTCAAGCGAGACCGTCCCCGCGTAAGTCCGCACCCACGTGAAGGAGCAAGCCATGCCCGCTGTATACAATTGGCAACTTGGCCGACCGATGAACTATCCCCACGCGCAAGCCGCGCCGAAGGAGCAGTTCGCCTTTGTCATCAACATCAACCGCTGCATCGGATGCCAGACCTGCACAATGGCATGCAAGAGCACCTGGACTTTCTCCAAAGGCCAGGAGCACATGTGGTGGACCAATGTCGAGACAAAGCCCTACGGCGGCTACCCGCAGCATTGGGACGTCAGGATTCTCGAATTGCTCGATCAGGCCAATCCGCGCGGCATGTCATGGGAAGGCGGCGCGAGCGGGGATCCGCGCGCGCCGTACGGACGGCTCAGCGGCAAGAACATCTTTGAATCGCCGGAGATCGTCGCCCGCGGCGCAAGCCCGAACCAGGTGCTCGGCTACTTGCCCTCCGAAGAAGAGTGGACTTCGCCCAACATCCATGAAGACACGCCGCCGGCGGGACCGTCCAAGCCGATGGACTTCGGCCAGGGCGAGCAGTTGACCGGCAATCAAAAGCACAAAACGTGGTTCTTCTATCTCGCGCGGCTGTGCAATCATTGCAGCTATCCAGCGTGTCTCGCGGCCTGCCCGCGAAACGCGATCTACAAGCGGCCCGAAGACGGCATCGTGCTGATCGACCAGCAGGAATGCCGAGGCTATCGCAAATGCGTAGAGGCCTGTCCGTACAAGAAGTCGATGTATCGCGGCACGACGCGCACGAGCGAGAAGTGCATCGCTTGCTATCCGCGCGTCGAGGGCCATGATCCGGAAGCCGAAGGCGTTCCGCTCGAGACGCGCTGCATGTCGGCGTGCATCGGCCAGGTGCGAATGCAGGGGCTGGTCAAGGTCGATCCCGACAACATCTGGATCGAGGACCGTTACAATCCGCTCTATTATCTCGTGCATGTCGCCAAGGTGGCACTACCACTGTATCCGCAATTTGGAACCGAGCCGAACGGCTACTACATTCCCCCGCGATGGGTCTCCACAAAGTACCTCGAACAGATGTTCGGCCCCGGCGTGCATGAGGCCGTCGAGCGCTATCGCCATCCCGATCGCGAGCTGCTCGCGGTGCTGCAGCTCTTCCGCCGCTCAAATCGCATCATCTCGCGCTACGAGATGATCGAAGGACCCAAGGTTTACGAAACGACGCGCGACGGACGGACCTACGAAATGTACAACGACACCGTCGTCGCGTTCGATCGCAACAATCATGAAATCTTCCGAACGCAGGTGGAGGAGCCGATCCATGTCCGCCCCGACAAGCACGCCAATACCATCTGAAGCCAGCCACGTAGCGGAGGCCCGCGCCAGGCTTGCTAGACTCTGCGCCGAACTCTTCTCCGAACAGGACGAGCAGGGTTACTCAGCGCTCGGCTGCGATGAAATTCGCCGCGAGGCGACAGACGCCGCGGACCAACTGAAGCTCTCGGCAGCGCTCGTTGATCGACTTTTTCAAGGTCGACCAGACTACGACGAATACCTTGTATCGCGCAGCCAAATGCTCGGCCACACCGTGCGATCCGACTGCCCGCCCTACGAACTCGAATACGCACATGCGGAAGTCTTCCAACAGAGCAGTCGGCTCGCCGACATCGCCGGGTTCTATGCCGCGTTTGGGCTGGAGTCGGCCGGCGCGCAGGCCGAGCGGCCGGATCATGTCGTTCCCCAATGGGAGTTTCTTTCGATACTCGCCGCCCGCGAAGCGCAAGCATTGAGCAGAGAGGACGCCGACGGCGTGGACTGCTGCCGGCATGTGCAACGCGCGTTTCTCAGCGATCATGCGGCGTTCTGGATGTTCGCATTTTTCGAGCGATTGCGAAAAGCCGACTCCGAGTCGTTCTTTGCCCGCGCCGGACAACTGGCCGCCGCCCTGCTGCGCGAATGGTGCCGGGCGCATGGCGTGCCCGCGGGATCAGACTGGATTGAGCTGCGGCCCATCAGCGACGAAGACTCCACGATCGAATGCGGCGCGCCCGACACGCCGAACGTCGAACTCGGGCCTACGCTCGCAGCCGCCATGGAATCGAGTGGAACGCCATGCTGATCATCTTTCATCCGGAATTCATGGAGCGCGCCGTCTTCCGTGCCGTGCGCGATGACGGCGCCCTTCAGCGCCGGTATCAACGCGCCTTTTCGGATTGCTATGACGCACCCGACGCCGGCCAGCGCGATCGCGCCTTTCGCGGTCTGCACGAGAACTGGTTTCGAGAGCTGGGCCTGCGCGAGCGGCTCGAATCGCGCGCTGCCGCATTTCCGAACATCCTCACCCGCGCCGAACGGCTCATTGTGTTTCAAGCTCCCGGCGCGCGCCGCCAATCGGCCGAATTGTTCGGCGCGCCCGGCCGATACACCGTCGTCGTCACCATCTGCCTTGAGACTTTGCTGGATGAAACGGCATTCGATGCATGGATTCGCCACGAGTTATTGCACATCGACGACATGCTTGATCCAGCGTTCCGCTACGACACAAACGCGAGACCGGAGCAGCGCCAGCCAGCAGTCGGCGGCCTGTTTCGCGATCGTTACGCCCTGCTCTGGGCGATCAGCATTGACGCCCGGTTGCATCGCGACGACGAACACGCGCCGGCACTCAAACGGCAGCGCGCTCGGGAGTTGATGCGCGCCTATGGCATTGCCGATGAACCCGCGGTCGAGCCGGCGCTCAAAGACCTTTGGAGTCGCTTCGCGGCCGCTCGACCGACGCATCTTGAACTGCTCGAAATGACCGGCTTCTCCTGGACGGGAAGCGCGTGGTCGGCGGACACGACTGACGGCCACATCGGACCCGCGCCGGGCGATGCGTGTCCGATCTGCCGATTCAGCACGTTTGACTGGTCGACGGCCGAGCGGCTGGCAGGCGTTGCGCCGCGCGTCCGCAGCGACAGGCCGGAATGGAATCCGCCCGACGGCCTCTGCGAGCGCTGCGCGGAGGTGTATGCGAACATGCCGCCGGCGGTGACTGTGTAAAACGCCCAGACGGATGCCGCGCGCCAGATTGTGCCGTTTGTTCGGCACTTTGAATAACAGGCACATTTTGATGATTGCACTACCGCAGCTCGATTTGGAGAACAGGAGAGTTCAAGATGCCCGCGATCCGGCGCATGGTCTCGCGTCGCGGGCGCCCGCACGGAATCTGGATGACTTCCAGCGAGACAAGGCCCGGCCGCTCATTGATGCCTGCAACCGGCGGATCGACCATCTGCGCCTCTCCGTCACCTCCTCATGCGACTTACGGTGCGCCTACTGTAGGCCCGCCCATGAGCGGCATCGGGAATCGCCGCACGCCGACTGGTCGGATACACAGCGTTTTGATCTTGTGCAATTTCTGCATGATCGCTTCATGCTTCGGCAGCTTCGCCTGACCGGCGGCGAGCCACTGCTGCATCGAACCCTCGCGAAGTTCATTCGAGGCGTTCGCCAAGCCATGCCCCATCTCGAAATCGCCATGACGACCAACGGCCGGCATCTTGTTCAATTCGCGCACGAACTGCGCAGCGCCGGCCTGGAACGGCTGAATGTCTCGCTCGATACGCTCGACGGCGAACGCTATCGACGCCTGACCGGCGGCGAACTGCGCCCGGTGCTGGACGGTCTGGACGCAGCCGCCGAAGCGGGCTTCCCTCCGCCGCGCATCAATGCCGTCGTGTTGCGCGGCATCAACGATCATGACCTTGCGGAAATGGCGCAATGGGCGATGCAACGTTCGTGCGAAATCCGTTTTCTCGAGGCCATGCCCATCGGACCAGCCGCAGCGTTCAATCGCGAGCATTTCGTCCCCGCCTATTGCATTCGCGAAACGCTTAAGAGTGCATTTGAATTGAACCCGTTGCCCGGTTCGCCCGGTCAGACCGCGACTCGATACGAGGCTGTCGGCGCGCACGGCCGGGGAGTGGTCGGCATTATCGCGCCGGTATCGGAGTCATTCTGCGGTCAGTGCCGGCGCATTCGCGTGACCGCCAATGGCCGGCTGTTCCCATGCCTGCTCGATTCGCGCAGCGTCGATCTAAGCCCCGCATGGCGCGGCAACGCGTTCAACCCGGACGAAGCCGAGTCCCTTATCCACTCAGCTGTTGGGGGGAAAAAGCCTTCCGGCCCCATGCGGCAAAGCGCGGCGATGATCACATTGGGCGGATGATCTCCGAACGAGTGAACCCTTACGACAAATGGAGGCGGCGCCATGGCCTGACGCATTGAGTGGCCGCGCGACGCGACTCATGATCGGGCGAACTGATCGGGCGCTGTGGCGACCGCTTTTTGCGCACGCCATACGGGAGCACATGTGCGGCAGGCCAGTGTACGGTCGCTCGCCAGCCGTACACCTCAATCGCGCCGCCCGCCCGGACCGATCGCGATCATTCGATCCAGCGCGACGCGGGCCTTTGGGGCCACATCCGGCGATACTTCGATCTGATGCACATTCTCGCGCAGGGACTTCAGCGTATCCTGCAGCGTAATCTGCTGCATATGCGGGCAGCGAACGCTGCAAAGCCGAAGCATCTCCTTGCCCCGCGCCTCGGCCGCGATGTTGTCGCCCATGCTGCATTCCGTCAGCAGCAGAAACCGCTCGGCCTTCGATTCGTTCACATAACGAATCATGGCCGACGTGCTGCCCGAATAGTCCGAAGCCGCGACAACGTCCGGCGAGCATTCGGGATGTGCCAGCACCAATGCATCGGGGTATTGCCCGCGTACATCCTCGATGTCCGAAACCGTGAACTGCTCATGCACCTCGCACCGGGCGCGCCAGCCGATCAGGACGCGGCCGCGCGGCAGGTTGGCGTCGCGTCGATCCACGGACGCCGAATCCGAATAGACTATCTCCCGATGCGTGTCGCGGGCTACGTTTCCCGCCAGATACTCATCCGGCAGAAAGATCACCGCGTCGGAATCATACGACTCAACGACGGCTGCCGCGTTGCTCGACGTGCAGCAGGCATCACTCTCCGCCTTCACGTCAGCATACGTATTGACATAGCTCACGACCGGCACGCCGGGATATCGCCGCCGCAGAGATCGGACGTTTTCCGCGGTGATGCCAGCCGCCAGTGAACAGCCCGCTTCCATCGACGGCAACAGCACCGTCTTGCAGGGCGAGAGAATCTTCGCCGTCTCGGCCATGAAGCGCACGCCGCAAAAAACGATGATCTCTGCTTCGCTGCGCGCGGCGATGCGGCTTAGCTCAAGCGAATCGCCCACGTGGTCAGCCACGCCGTGATATAATGCCGGCTCCATGTAGTTGTGGCCGAGTATGATCGCGCCGCGCTCGCGCTTGAGCCGGTTGATCTCATGAACCAGTTCTGCCTTGACGAGCAACTCAAACGCCGGAACGAGATCGCCCAACCGCTCGCGCATCCGCTCAAATGTCGCACCGACCGTGCTTTCCTCGATGACCATGTCACCACAAGTCCTGTCGCGTAATCGACCGCGCGCCGCGCCGAAGTTCCCACAACACCGTTTACAACGCCGCGCTGTCGAACGCATGGGCATCGTAACGCGCGCACGCGCCGCGGTGAAATGCCGGCTTCCACATGCGAAAATGCCTAATGAATAGCTTCATAAGCACGAAGACGGTGGCTGTACGGCAAACCCCGCACTCGCGCGTGGGGTTCTGATGCTGTCGGCAAAGTACAACTCATGGGTTCCGAAACCAAGTGAATCCCGCACCGGCCGGACCGGCGGCGTGATTGAATCGAGCGATGTCGCTGAGTGCGAAGGTTCAGACTTGATGTCGGCCCCAGGCTCGACCCGCATGCAAAGCCGCTGTCTGTCCGATATACTCATGCAATACGGCTTCCGGGTTTGCCGATTGGCGACATATCGAAGGAACCCTTTAAGCCACCCTCAGGCCAACATGTTGCGCCCGTAGCTCAGCCGGATAGAGCATCGGATTTCTAATCCGACGGTCGCAGGTTCGAATCCTGCCGGGCGCGATGCCGATTTCTCAGTGCATCGTCCAGTTCCCGGGACGAGGCCCATTTCTCGTCGCGGCGCCATATCGCTGGTGCCGCTGACCGAAAACGCTCTCCTCCAAACAAGAAAGGCCGCGCCGCGGGACGAATCGTCTCGCGGCGCGGCCTGGTTGTTCTTACGGCTTTACTGTCTCAAGCTTCTGCCTGCCGAACTACGCCATCGCGAGCCGGCCGGCCGAAGCCCGTTGTTCAACGATCCATCACGGGCAAGCGCCGGTGCTGTTGAGCAGCAGGCCGACGAATGTTTCGATATCGCCGCCCGCGCCGAACGGATCGAGGCCGCCGCTTTCATTGGCATCAGCACAATCGCAGTTGCCGCCCGTACCGAGCAGACAATTCACGAAAGCCTGAATGTCGGCGCCGTTGCGGCTGTTGTCGCCGTTCACGTCGCCGGGGCAGGTGCACTGCACAGGCTCTTCCGAGCACGGGCAGACCATGTTGACTGTAATCAGGCCGACGCTGGCCGCACTCCATGACGTGACCTGCACGTAATAGAGCTGGCCCATCACGGTGGATGGGACGCAGATGCGCGACTGAAGCGGATTGGCGCAGAACGTGCTGTCTTCATCGCACGCCACTTCGTCGGATTCATCGAACTGGTTACAGGTTTTTGCCGGATTCGTGTAGACCGCAAGCACCGTATCTGCCACGGCGCTGCCGCACGTCGAAATTTCGACTTCGCCGCCGGTGCCGACAAACGATAGCCACGATGCGCCGACGCCGTTCGACGGACCGCCGCCGAAGCAACTGAAGTCGGGCTGGGCGTCGACCGGAGGAGTTGTTGCGTTGGCCTGCGTACTGTTGTTGATCGTGATCGATTCTCCACAACTGAGCTGGAGGCCGTCTGTCACAACCGGCGCACAGATCTCATTCGAGGCACAAGTTGTGGTTACACACGACTGGCCGCCCCAATAGGAGCCGTTGAATCCGATCTCGCAATCATCCTTGTTGATGCTGTCGATGCAGAAGCCGTCCGGAAGACAGCAGGAACCGGAACACGGATTGGGCGTGCATGGCTCGCCGACGCCGAAGAAAATGCCGGCCAGAACCACATCACACTGTTGCTCAATGACGAAGCTGCAAGAGTCGCCGACGCAGCAAGCGCCGCGGCAATCGGCTTCCGCGCAGGTCGTGCCTACGCCGAGGAATGTGCCGCCAAGCTGCACACAACCGCTGACGCCTTCACTGTCATCGCAGACCGTGCCCTGATTCAGACAACAGGCGCCCGGCAATTCAATCGCCGAATCGCAGCCATCGGGATTCACGTCACCCGTGACGCACCAGGCAAGGTCCATCTCAACCTGATCGTCAGGAGCCGTATAGGTGCCGGCCGCGCCGGCCTCGGCGGACTTAAGATCGCCCGAGGGGCCTGCGCTCCAGAGCCAAATGCAGTCGCCCGTCGTGTTGTTGACGATCTCCATCCAATAGCACTGATTCGCTGATACCGGCACGTTCAGTCCGGTCACCTGGTATCGGTAAACCGGGAAGTTGCCAACCGCGCCCGCCTTCACGCCGTTGGTGGCCGTCTTGGTAAACGTCGCAAAGTCGCCCCCGCTGAACGGGCCGGCGATGACCTGGAACGGCACGTCGGAGGCATCGTTGAAGAAGCGAATCTGGAAGTTGTCCGCGACGACAGAGCCGTCACAGACCGGCTCTTCATTGAAGGGATCGAGATAGAGTCCCCACCAGCGAACGCTTGTGATCGTCGTGCTGGCGGAGGGCGTGAAGTTGTCCGCGGCGCGAAGACCTACATTGAGGTCGGAGAAGTTTCCGATGAAACCTCCACTGCCGCCAAACACTTCAACCTGACCGTCGCCGCCGGCCTGGCAGGCCTGCGGGCAGATCGTGGTGGCACATGTCGACTGGCTTCCGCCAAAGACACCGCCAAGCGCCGCGCACGAGCCAGCGGATTCATCATCCAAACAGACATCATTTGCTACGCAGCAGGCACCCGGGAACTGAGTTGCCGAATCGCAGCCGTCGGGATTGACGTCGATGTTCAGACACCACGCCACGTCGTCGGCCACGGTCGAACCTGGACCATACGGTAGCGCGCCCCCATGCTGGGCCATGACCGCATCGCCGATATTGGACGTCATCCAGAGCCAGAAGCACTGACCGTCGGTCGTCGTGTTCTGGATTTCCATCCAATAGCACGTGTCGGCGGTGACGTTAACGCCGACAGGTAGCGTCGCGTCGTACTGATACACCGGGCCTCCGGCGATTTGTTGCGTCATGAGCGTGCGCGTGACCGAAACGGTCGTCGGACCAGAGAGCAGTGTGTCAGGCCGATTGGCGGCATCGTCGAAGAACGCAATTCGGAAGTCGTCGCTCGCGGGCGCCGTACAGACCGTCCCGGCAGTGAAGTTGTAGTAGATGCCCCACCATCGGACGCTCGTGACTGTTCCGTTGGCGGCAGGCGTGAAGTTGTCCGCAGCGCGAAGCCCGTTGCTCGGGTGGGCATCCGACGTTCGAGCGTTTTCGAAGTCCGGAGTCTGGCCATCGCCGCCAGACTGGCAGAACGGGCCGGGGCAAGAGACAGCGCATGTCGTGCCGTCGCCGGTAAAGTTGCCGCCCAGCGCGTCGCATTGAGCGATCGTCTGATCCTCGACGCAGCCGGTAACGAGGCAGCATGCGCCCGATGCCACGCCGCAACCGATCTGAACGCAGGTTTGTCCGTGCGTGTAAGTCTTGCCGGTGCCGATGCAGTCGTTGGGAGAGGCCGTGTCGTCACAGGTTCCGTTTATCAAGTCGCAACAGGCGCCGCTTCCGGTCAGCGCGGTGATGCTCAGGTTATCGAAATCCGCCGTCTCGCCTCCGAGCTGCCAGTTGTCATGGAATGTGTAAAACTGATCGATATTCGATCCAGCGACAACAGCGCCTTCGTAGATCTTCACGCCATTGTAGAAATAATTGATGCGCCCAATCGAAGGGATGATCTCCATTCTTAGGTTGCGATAGGTCGTGCCTGGAATCCAATTCGCGCCGGTGTTAACTTCCGTCAGCGTCGGCGCCAAATCCAGCACGCGAATGTCAGGACCGCCATTGGAATCCGAATCGTTGTACGCAAATCGAATGCGATTCGTCAGAAATCCCTGGGCAACTGCCTGGGGCTGAATGAAGTAGTCTGCTCCGCCCGCGTTGCTGATGGCAATATCCAGACTCATGACGCTCGCGCCGGCGCCGGGCGGCGGCAAAGTCTGACTGAACATCTGATGTTGCGTGCCATTCGCTGCGGCGGCGTTTCGGATGAAACGCATATTCTGCGTGCCGGCCGCCGGATTCAGCGTCACAATCTGTTGCCACGCCAGGTTAACCCCTGTTGCCGCCCAGCCGTTTTGTGGTTCAACCGAACCCAGGTTGAACAGAAGGCCAAGACCGCTACTCTCAAACCCCGTCACAAGATCTCCCGGCCCGCGCGGCGTGCCATCATCCAATAGGACGATGTCGCCTTCCGACGGCACGATCGCCTCGACCGAAACCGGTGACGCCGACTTCTTCTGGACCAGGTTCAATTGATCCTGTTGATTGTCCGACCGAACGCGCGTCACGTCGTCCGCGCGAACTCCCGTCGAAACACTACACCAAGCCAACGCCGCGAGACAACCCGCGACGATTCCGACTTTGCTGCTTCTCATGATTTCTCCTTTGAATACCATCTGTTTCGCAGGCACACTGCCCGCGCCTACTCTCAGGCTGCAACCGGCCGGCGCATGACCAACCGAGCAACCCCCTACAACACAATTCGCGATGGGTAAGTTCTGATCTTGCGATTTCCCCACCATCGGACGACGTGGCACGAGGCCGATCTTCCATCCGATGCTTCCGGGCACCCACCTCCATTTTCCCGCGGCACGCGCAACGCCAAGCCGCGCTCGCAAATGAGCGCGCAGCAGCCCGCGGCCGCGTTGCGGCGGCAAAACCACAACGCGAGCATCAGGCGAAGATTCGCCCTTTGCCCCAGCGCGCCAAAACTCCCCAGCTCAACGCGCCGCAACGGGCATCAACCCGCTGCCTGGGATTCAAACTCCACCCGGAACACTACGACTAACGTCAGCATCCTGCTTCGATCAAGGGGACCAACTGGCTCGCACATGATCGGAATCGCCCGATTCCCGTTTTGCCTCTGATGCCTTTGGCAGCCTCCCCGGCAGCCATAGGCATCCCCACTTTTGAGGCAGGGGAACCCAAGCGGTTGATCAGAAATCACGGATGACGCGATTTCCGTTCCCTTGATCGACACCGGAATTGTACTCTAAGCAATAACGGCGAGTCAATCACAGGATTGACCCATTATCCGACCTCGTCACGCCCCATAACAGTATTGCCCGCAACGGGTTGCGGGTAATACTCACCTGTCGGCCGCGCAAAAAAAGAAGCCACGCCACGAGACGCATCGTCCCGTGGCGTGGCTTTGTTGGTTTCAATGTCCGTTCAGCGCGTCGGCAAATGATGGACCACTCAAAGTCGCATCATTCGCCTCTCGCAGATTGTCGCCCGCCGAATTCGGCGGGCGACATCCACGAGCAAAATCACATCACCATCACGGGCAAGCGCCGGTGCTGTTGAGCAGCAGGCCGACGAATGTCGCGATATCAGCTTCCTCTACGTCGCCGTTCTCGTCGGCATCGGCACAGGCACATTCGGTACCGGAGCCAAGCAGACAATCGACGAAGGCCTGAATATCGGCGCCGTCGCGGCTGGTGTCGCCGTTGACGTCACCGGGGCAATCGCATTCGGGCACCGGCGCTTCTGAGCACGGGCAGACCATGTTGACCGTGATCAGGCCGACATCGGCAGGCGAGAACGTCGTCACCTGCACATAGTACAGTTGACCATTGACCGTCTCGACGCAGACGCGCGACTGAAGCGGATCCGGGCAGAGGACGAAGTCGTTCTGGGCATCGTCTTCGCTGCACGCGATTTCATCATCCGCATCGAAATCAAAGCACGACTTCAATGGATTCGTGTAGACCGAGAGGATCGTATCAGCCAGATCCTCGCTGCACGTCGAAATCTCGACTTCGCCGCCGGTACCGACGAACGACACCCAGAAGGCGCCTTCACCGATGGACGCACCGCCGCCGAAGCAGCTCAGCGGAGGCTGCGGGCCGAGCGGAGCCGGACCCACCGCCTGAGCGCGGTTGTTGACCGTCAGCGATTCGCCGCACGACAACTGAAGCTCGTTCGTCACGGATTCGCCGCAGATCTCGTTTGTCGCACAGAGCGTCGTGGCGCAAAGGCCGTCGGCCGCGTACGATCCCAGGAAACCGACTTCGCAATCCAACTGGTTCAGATTGTCGATGCAGAAGCCGTCAGACAGGCAGCACGAACCCGAGCAGGGGTTGGCGTCGCACGTCGTTCGGAAGCCCTGCCAGATGCCGCCGCTATCATTGCAGACCGATTCAAGTTCGATCGTGCAATCGCCCTCGGTGCAGCAGGCGCCGCCGCACAAGGCGCGCAGGCCGGCCATGTCCGCGGGGCACGTGGCAAGCGGCTCGACGAATCGGCCGCCGGCATTGGCGCATTCCGTCGGCGTCAGCGTGTCGTCGCAGTACGGTGCAAGCAGCAAGCAGCACGTGCCGGGCAGCTCGATCGCACTGTCGCAGCCATCGGAGTTCACCTGGATATCCAGGCACCACGCCAGGTCGGCACCGATGTTGACGCTGCCCGAAGGACCGCCGTCGTAGTACGGGGCGGCGTCGTTGTCCTGTGCCGCAAGCACGTCGCCTGCTGGACCGAGAACCCAACGCCAGATGCAATTGCCGCCGTCGGTGTTATTGTAAATCTCAAGCCAGTAGCAGAGATCGGCCGTGACCGCGACCGGCGTATTCAATGTCGCCTCGTACACATGGATCATCTCAGCACCGTACGGAGCCGTCGTGCGCGTCAGGCCGGTGGCCGTGCGCGTAATGGTCGCGTTGGCGTTGGTGTAGCTGGCGATTTCGCCGAACGGCAGATCAAAGGCGCCGATGTGGAACTTGATCGTGAAGTTGTCCGGAACGTCCGGGCTGGCACATGGCGTCAACGCGAGCGGATTGTTGTAGACGCCCCACCAGCGAACCGTCGAGATCGAGCCGTCTACTGACGGCGTAAAGTTGTCAGCCGCGCGCAGTCCACCGACTTCAACATTCTCGAACAACTCCATCGTCGGGTTGATATCCGAGATGGCGCGGCCGGCGCGATAGTCGTACGGCTGGCCGGTGCTGCCTTCGTCGCAGTCGGACGGGCAAGCCGCATCTTCGCAATCAACACCCAGACCGAACGCCTGAACGCCGGCCGTCGTGGCACAATCAAAGATCAGCTTCTCTTCGCAAGTGCCCGCGACCAGGTCGCAGCACGCGCCCGCGAGAATATCGCATTCGATATCGTCCGGATCCGGCGTCTGGCATTCGCCCTCGGGCGTGAAGCGCTGAGCAATGGCGGAGCATTGGTCGATCGTCACGTCGTCGGCGCAAAGTCCCGTGCCCAGATCGCAGCACGAACCCGTGACCGTAATCGGGGCCGTGTACACATCCTGCGACACTTCAGTGCGGCCGGCACCATAGGTGAAGCTGCAACCAAAGGCGGCACCCGGCGCACACAGCGTAAAGCCGGAGGGCGTCAGGCCGATCGTCGGCTGTGAGTCGTCGAGAACAACGCTGGTTCCTTCAACAAACTGCTCGTATTGAATGGTCAACGCCCGGTTGGCCGGTTCAATGTTATCGCCCGCAAACACATTCGCGGAGAGCGGAACGGTCCAGACGCCTTCCTGGATCGTCAGGTCGGCCGTTCGCAGCAGCGCAGCGTCCATCATGGCCGGTCCGTACAGCAACTCAGCGCCGCTGTCCAGACAGGAGGACGACGTGTTCGGACAGCCGCGATAGATTCGCATAATAATCTGGAATGGGGAGTCTACAGGGAAATCAACAGTCGCTTGGCCGACGACTCTTGCCCGAACCTGGCAAACCTGATGGTTGCCCGGAATGAGAATGACTTCCTGGCCATGCTGTCGGATGACGGTGGCGACAACGGCGGCACCGGCAACCGGATTCGCATAGGCCAGCGTCGGACAGCTCGGATCCGGACATGAAACGCCTACGCAATCCGTGTCGTCGCCGAGATAGCTGCCACCTTCGGCAAGACAATCAGCCTCGGTTTCAACCGAGCATTCGCCGTCGATGCAGCAGCCGCCGGTCAACACCGCGCAGCCGGAATCAATGCAAGACGTGTTCGGATAGAACGTCTTGAATGGATCGACGCAGTCTTCCGACGGCGTGTCGCTCGTGCAAGTGCCGGCCGACGTGTTGCAGCAGGCGCCGCTGACGGACAACGAGCCGAAGCTGAGGTTGTCGAAATCAGCGGTTTCGCCGCCGAGCTGCCAGTTGTCGTTATAGATGTCAATTTCCTGCATCTGGTGAACGCCGAGCGTAACGCCTCGATAGATCAACGCGCCGTTGTAGTAGTAGTTGATCTGGTTGGCGGCGGGATACACTTCGATGCGAAGCGTTCGATACACGCCCGTGTTCCAAGCCGCGCCGGTGTTCACATAGACCGGACCGGCACCAAGATCATCCGCCACCGCGATCTGAGCGGGGTTGTAAAGGAAGCGAACCGAGGTCGCCAAAGCGTCAAGGTCGGTCGCATACAGATCGACAAAGTAATCCGCGCCACCCATGTTCGAAATGGAGACGTCCATTTCGGCAAAGAAGGGGCCATTGCCGGCATTGGCCGCCACTGGTGAGAACGAACCGTTCAATGCACCATTGCCAAGGCTCGCATTGCGGATGTGCCGCATGTGCTGCGCGCCGCCGTTCGGATTCACGTTGGAAACCGTCGCGTACGTCGCGTTCGCGCTGGTGTTGAACCAGCCGTCTTGGCCGTCAATATTGCCAATGTTGTACGGAGGGTTCTCGAAGCCCGTCGAATACGTGGCGGGGCCTCGCGGCGCGGCCGTTTCGACCGCCGTCATGGCGCGAAGCGGGGTGACGGCCATGCTCTTCTTGCCGTTTGACACGTCATCATCCGCACCGGAAACCGGAACAACTCCATCCAACGGAGCCAACTGATACGAAGCATCGGATTGTGCCGGCTCCGAACTCGGATCCGCCCATGACAAGGCCTGAATACACAGACCTGCCAATGCTACTAGACACCAACAACTTGCTCTTTTCATGACCACTCCTTTTGAAAAATTACAATCCCCACATAATCCACTCATATCCAGCGCACGAGACGCGGACAGAAATACGCGCTCGACCCAACGGGCGTGCTTCAGCACGCGCTGAGCCGAAATGACATAGGCCGCCAAATTCAAAACTAAAAGGAACTCATGCGCGAACAACGTCATCCCGGCGGGCAGCCAAGCCAAGGTGGCTGCACGAATCCACTCTCGATTCATTGATGAACTGAGAATGGCACACGACAGAACGATCGATCGGCAAGATTCCCCACTGTTTCACCCTATTTCACCGTCGCGCGATCACCCTTTAAATCGCGTCGACAGCGCCTTCGGTCACGCCTCACGAACCTCTCAAGAAACGAGGCCGTCCCAACACTCCACAATTGTGACCGTACTCTTGATGCTAACTGTTTCGCACCCAGCAAGTCAATAGTTTTGCCACAGCCAAATCACTAAAACTCGGCACACCCGCCGCTTTCGCAACATCTTGAATTATCGTGCCTTAGGACACGAATCGTGACAAACGCGCCCTGGAAAACACACCCTGAGGGGCCATGTGAGCGTTAACCGTGCCCTGCCACGCCGGGTATTCTCGCACCATGCACATGGGGCATTTGCCTCAGCGCGCAAACCTGTGCCGACCACGGGTGAATACCCTAATCAATCGCGGATTTCTGGAACCCATCCGGCCTGACGAAGTGCAACCTGTTTGCCCGCGCATGAACGCTATTGGGCAGAGTCGCCCTTCTGAAAAGCGCCCGACTGAGAAACGTCTGACTGAGAAACGTCCACCTGACGCCGCCCAAACGCGATCACTTCGTTCAAGCTGCCGCTGCGAAAGCCGCGAAGATCGAGTGCGACGTACTGATAGCCGATCTCGCGAAATGCCGCATCAACACGCGCGCGAACGTCGGACGCCGCGAGGCGATCGATCCACTCGGCCGGCGCTTCGATCCGCGCCAGGCGATCATGATGACGCACACGGCACTCACGCAGGCCAAGCCCTCGCAAAAACGCCTCGGCTTGCTCGATCATGTACAGCTTTTCCGGGGTGATGGCCTCGCCGTATTGCACGCGGCTCGACAGGCAGGGTGACGCCGGCTTGTCATGCACCGGCAGGCCCCATTCGCGCGACAGTTCGCGAATCTCGCGCTTTGACAGCCCGGCCTCGACACAGGGCGACGTGACGCCGTGTTCGGCCGCCGCCTGAAGTCCGGGGCGATAGTCGCCCAGGTCGTCGGTGTTTGTGCCGTTGACGATGGCCCACTCGCCGCGGCCGCGCAGGGCGCGCTTCATGGTTGCGTAGAGCGCCGTTTTGCAGAAATAGCAGCGGTTTTCGGGGTTGGCAAGGTAGTTCGGATCGTCGAATTCGCCCGGGTCGATCATCTCATGGGCCGCGCCGATGAGTTGTGTCATGCGCACGGCATCGTTCAGTTCGGCCTGCGAAACACTGGCGCTTGCCCCGGTCATGGCCAGAACGTTCTCCGCGCCAAGCGCGTCAACGGCGGCCTTCAACACAAATGTCGAATCGACGCCGCCGCTGAACGCTACAGCCACACGGCGAAGCCCGAGCAGGCGCCTGCGAAGCCGATCCGCCTTAGAGGCTGCCCCCGTATCTTGTGGCGCCGGCGTCTCGCAGTCGCGAACCCCCGGTAAATGGGGTGGGTTCCTGGTGTGCAAATCGTCGCCCATGCGCAGTGTTCCTCGATGGCGGGCCGCGCCGCGGCGGGCGCTCGGTACATGGCCGGCGCATCACACATGAAAACCGTCGCGAGCGGATAACCTGGAATGATAGCGTGTATGCGCGCCCTGGACGCGGCGAGTCGACAAGTGCCGCGCCGAATGCGTCAGGCGTTAGGCGAAGCCGCCATCGACGCCGCGCCGGAAGGCGTGCGAACGACCGGCGCGCTGGCGACAGCCGTCACGCCTTTGCGCGCCCGCGTCTTTGCGGGGCGTTGGCCTTTGGCCGCCTTGCCCGCCGACGCATCGGTGAAGAAGCCGCCCAGTTCGCGAATTCGCTTGTAGCGACGCTTCAACAACACGTCCATCTTCGTGCGGCGAAGGTCTTTCAGCGTTTCAACGATGTACTGCTCAACGGCCGCCGCAGTGGCGGACGGATCGCGGTGGGCGCCGCCCAGCGGCTCCTTGATGATGTCGTCGACGAGGCCGAGCCTTTTCAGCTCTTTTGACGTGAATTTCAATGCGTTGGCGGCGGTCTTCGCGTGTTCGGCGGATTTCCACAGAATCGCCGCGCAGCCTTCGGGCGAGATGACCGAGTAATAGGCGTGCTCCATGATCGCCAGCTTGTCGCCGACGCCGATGCCCAGCGCTCCGCCGGAGCCGCCCTCGCCGATCACGACGCAGATCACCGGCGTACGCAGGCGGGACATCTCCATCAGATTCACCGCGATGGCCGTCGAGATGCCGCGCTCTTCCGCGCCGATGCCCGGATAGGCGCCGGCCGTATCGATCAGGCACACAACCGGCAGGCCGAACTTCTCAGCGAGCTTCATCTTGGCCAGGGCCTTGCGATAGCCCTCGGGATGGGCCATGCCGAAGTAGTTTTCGATGCGTTCCTTGGTGTCTTTGCCCTTGTTGTGGCCGATGAACATGCACTTGAAGCTGCCGATGCGGCCCATGCCGGTGATGATGGCTCGGTCGTCGCGGAAGTTGCGATCGCCGTGCAATTCGCAGAAATCGCGGACCATCAGATTCAAATAGTCGGGCACCAGCGGGCGCTTCGGATGGCGGGCCATCTGCACCGTTTCCCAGGCGTCGAGATTGGAATAGAGCTTTTTGCGAGCGGCCTGCAATTCGGAGCGTACGGTCCGGATCATTTCGGAATGATCTCGTCCGGAAACGGCCTGTGCCGCCTCCAACTCTTCAAGCTGCTTTTCCATCTTGGCGAGTGGTCGCTCGAATTCGAGATAGGCCCCCAGTTCGTGCGCGCGAGAGCCGTTGTTATTGTCGTTCATGGAGTTTGTTCCCTTTGGTCCGTGCGCCTCAATCGTCGGCGAACGCCCTCACTCGATATCGAAGCCCTCTCCGCATTCGATACGAGCCGATTGAACATCGCGGCCACACGGAAACTTCAAACCTTCTTCACACACGCGCCGTCCGCCTGCCAGTCATCATCCGCGCCAACGAACGCCCAAGACCGCATAATCATGGCCGTTCACTCATCATGAACAGCCAGCCCTGCCATGTCTTGCCGACTCACAAGCAGCGGCCATACGCCAGCCGCAATCATTAGCGTAGCCTCCTCTTAACACATCGACAAGAGAAAATTGACTCGGCCAGTCCGCGACCTTACACTGCTCCGAATACAAGGCCCCAGTATCGAACGTAAACATTTTCAGCGTTTAGACTTAGCCTCAAATCAGGCGATTCCCGTTATCGGAATGCGAAATGGCCACTTGGCGCTTTCTGATCCGCCCAAAGCCCGGGCTTCCGGACCCGACCGGGGAGCAGCTCCGAGCCTTGTTGGCCGATTTCGGCATTTCAGCTACGGGTCGAGTCCAAAGCGGCCGAATCTTCCTGATCGAGCTTGATGACGGCCCGGACGAAGCGGCAGCGGCCGAGCGCATCGCGACCGACCTGCTGTGCAACACCGTCATCGAGACATACTCAATGACTCGGGAAGGCCGCCCCACCGAAGAACCCGGCGACGCTTTGGCCGTCGAAACTCACTTCAAGCCCGGCGTCATGGACAATGTCGCCCAATCGACGCTGTTGGCGCTGCGCGACATGGGCATACAAGCCAGGTCGGTCCGAACAGCCCGGCGCTGTGAAATCAGCCCGATGCCCGACGATCGCGACATTTCTCGAATCAGCAAACTGGTCGGCAATGCGTGCATAGAGGATGTCTTCGTCGGCGCGCCGAAGATCGGCCCGCCGCCGCGCCCTCCGGAGTATGCCTTCCGATTGGTGACCGTGCCGCTTTGCGAGCTGGACGACGCGGGACTGGAACGGCTCAGCCGCGAGGGTCATCTGTTTCTCTCTCTGGAAGAGATGCGCGCGATTCAGAATCACTTTCGCCTGCAGCAGCGTGACCCGACCGATCTGGAACTTGAGACGCTCGCCCAGACCTGGTCGGAGCATTGCGTCCATAAGACATTGAAGTCTGCGTATCTCTATCGCGGCGCGCCGTTTCCCGGCGACACCGCGCCGGTCGTCGCTCGCGAATATGAAAACCTCCTGCGCGACACAATCGCCCGCGCGACGCACGAGCTTGCCGCCGAGAATCGCGGGCCGGAGTGCCTCTCGGTGTTCGTCGACAATGCCGGCGTCATCGCTTTCGACGAGACGCACGGCATCGCATTCAAGGTCGAGACGCACAACCATCCCTCCGCAATCGAACCTTACGGCGGCGCATCAACCGGCGTCGGCGGCGTGATCCGCGATGTGCTGGGGTGTGGTCTGGGCGCTCGGCCCGTCGCCAATACCGACGTATTTTGTGTCGCGCCGCCGGATTGGCCGGTCGACAGGGTACCCAGGGGCGTGATTCATCCTCGCACGACGCTGCGCGGCGTCGTGGCCGGCGTGCGAGACTATGGCAATCGGATGGGCATTCCCACGGTCAACGGCGCGGTGCACTTTGATCCGCGTTATCTGGGAAATCCGCTCGTGTACTGCGGTTGCGTCGGACTGATCCGCCGTGATCGAATTCAAAAAGCGGCTCGGCCGGGCGATGCAATCATACTTGTCGGCGGGCGCACCGGGCGCGACGGCATTCACGGCGCGACCTTCAGCAGCGCGGAATTGACCGAGAGCCACGGCGACGAGTTCGCCCACGCCGTGCAGATCGGCAACGCCATCGAAGAGAAAAAGGTGCTCGATCTTGTCCTGCTGGCCGGCGGCTATCGTGCCGCGACGGAAGCGGGCGGCGACGACCGGTGCCTCTTCACCGCCATCACCGATTGCGGCGCCGGAGGCCTGTCATCCGCCATCGGCGAGATGGGCGCCGAGATCGGCGTGGAAGTCGACCTGGAGAAGGCGCCGCTCAAGTACGCCGGTCTGCGATACGACGAAATCTGGATATCCGAAGCGCAGGAGCGCATGGTCCTCTCGGCCGCGCCGGAAGATGTCGACGCCATTCTCGATCTGGCCGCCGGCGAGGGCGTCGAAGCGACGGTCATCGGCCGCTTCACCGACACGCGCCGGCTCGTCGTGCGCTACGCAGGCCATGTCGTTGGTGACATGGACATGACATTCCTTCACGAGGGCGCGCCGCGCGGGCGGCGGCTGGCGGAGTGGCCCGGACCGGCGGGCGACAACAACTCATCACCTCACCGGCCCGTCACCGCGCCGACAACTGCGAGTTCGCGCGCCGGCCTCGTAGATGCCGCACAAGAGCTTCACGAACGGCTTTCAAACCCCACCATCGCCTCGAAGCACTGGATCATCCGGCAGTACGATCACGAAGTGCAGGGCGGCTCGGTCGTGAAGCCCTGGTGCGGACCGGGCGACGGACCGACCGATGCCGCAGTGATTCGGCCACGGCCGCCGTCGTATCGCGGCGTGGCGATCGGTTGCGGGCTGGCGCCAGCGCTGGGCGACATCGATCCTTACTGGATGGCCGTCGCGGCGATCGACGAAGCCGTGCGAAATGTCGTGTGCGTGGGGGGCGATCCACGGCAGACGGCGATTCTCGACAACTTCTGCTGGCCGGCATCGGACGACCCCGTGGCGCTCGGGGCGCTGGTTCGCGCCTGCCAGGCGTGCTACGACGCGGCCAAGGCGTACGGGCTGCCGTTCATCAGCGGCAAGGATTCGCTGAACAACGTCTTCGCGATGAGTGGACAGGACGCGGCAATGGTGCTCGATGTGATCCGCGAGCGCCGGCCGGACCTCGCGTCGATCGTCGAAGCCGAGATGCGTCGACGGCCAAACAAGCTGTCGATTCCGTTTACGCTGCTGATCTCCGCGATTTCTCTCGTGGAAGATGTGCGTTGCTGCATTCAGCCCATGCCGCGGTTTGGCGTCGGCCCCGGCGCGGACCTCGGTGCGGCATCAGAAGCGCCGCCGCCCGGCGACGAGATTATTCTGCATTACGTGGGAACCGGAACCTATGAATGGAGTGCCGCACTAATGGCATCTTCCGCCGAATTGCACGCGGCAATGGCCGGACTGATTCGCTCGGGCGAGATCGTCGCGGCGCACGACGTGTCGGACGGGGGCATCGCCGTGGCTGTTGCCGAGATGGCCATCACGCAAAATTGCGGCGTGGCTTACCTTCGCGCCGCGGAAGGCCCGACGGCCGATCCGTTTACCGAGCCTGCGTCGGGCTACGTCGTTCAGGCGCGCGACGCGACGGCGCTGGCTTCCATCGCATCGATCGCGGGAATGTGCGTTGTGCCGGTCGCGATGCTCCGGCCGCCTGAGGGCGCGAACCGTGAGGGTGAGTGGTTCACTTTCGCCGAGGCGACGGATGCCGGCGACGGCTCCCAATCAAAAATATGGGGTCGCTCCGTTCGCGGCGAATTAACACTGCACAATCTTCGCGCGGCATGGCGCGCTCCGCTGGATTGGTGACAAGGCCATGACACAAAGCGCCCCCGAGCCGAACGACAAGGGACTGGATATCCCGCAGGACGACGAGCACGGGCAGGGCGTCCCTGTTTTGTATCCAACCCTCTTTTTCGCCGCGACGGTTCTGCTGGCTGCCGCCGTCTGGTTTTGGAACCGCGGCTCCGCCCCGGCCGAAACCGAGCCGATGCCGCACGGCGTCACGCCCATCGTCGAGCAGAACCCGCCGCCCAAGTACACGTCAAACCCACCCGCGCCGATCCCGGCGATCGACATCGGGGCAAACGCCGACGCCCGCGCCCTGACGCCGCTGTCAGAGTATCGCGGCCGCATCGGACACATCGTGATCCATGCGCCCGACGAATTCATCGACCGCCTCTGGACGCCCGTCGGCGATCTGATCAAGGCGCTGCCGGGCGATACGCGCGTGAGTCTTGTGTGCAATTTCGATGCGGCCTGTGCCGACCTGCGCGCAAAACTGGACGAAATCGAATTGTCCAAACACCCCGGCGTAAGCATTCGATACATCGATCGCCCGATGCTGATCTGGGCGCGCGATCGATATATCTCGACACGGCCGGCTTCACCGATCGGCGATCTGCCCGTGCTGCTCGTGCCGCAGCTTGTCCACAACTTCGACGCGGCGCGGCGCTCGGCCGAGCGGCAGATTCCCTCGCTGCTCAACACGTTCGAGCCGATCTGCAACATCGCGGAGTCGAGCCTGATTCTCGAAGGCGGCAATGTGCTTGCAACCGGGAAGCATGTCCTCGTCGGCGGCAACGCCATCACTGAAAACGCGACAAAGACAACGCCCGAACAGGCACTGTCCGAGCTTTCGCGCACGTTCAGGCCGCGCGTGCTGCTCGTCGGAGATTCAACGGGGCTGCCGCCGGTCGGCCACATCGACATGTTTATCACCGTCGTCGGCGAAGACCACCTTCTCGTGGGTTGCCCGCGCACGGCCGAGCGCATCATGGCCGGCGCGGACCATGCCTCGCGCGAGGCACTTGATGCGCGGTTGTTCATTACGCCCGACATGCCGGATCCGAAAGGGCCGGACTTCACGCCGGCGCGCGCCGAGCGGTTTGACGATGTGGCGCTGTCGCTCAATCGCGCGGGCTATCGCGTGGACCGATTGCCCTATGCCGACAGCCGTGGCGGCGACTTCATCGTCTCGTACAACAACGTCATTCAAGAGACCGTGGGCAGCGAGCGCATCGTCTATATGCCGGTCTACGGCATTGAGGCGCTCGACAACGCCGCGCGAAAGACCTACGAGGAGATGGGATTCCGCGTCGCGCCGATCGACGTGACGCCGATTTGCCATTTGCTCGGGGCCGTGCGATGCATGGCCAACGTCGTAGATCGTAGATAGCGGTTCTCGCCGAATCGGACGGACGGTCGGTGCGAACCTACAATTCGGGACTTGCCTCGCCTGATTCATGGAATCACACATGCAATTGCCATCGACCTCTGGTCCTTTGCGCCGGCGGCTCCCGCTCGTCGCCCTGATGTCGTGCGCCCCGATGCTGATCGGCTGCGACATTGACTACCTCGCACATCTGGCGATCGGGCAGATCGAGATGCTCGCGCGAATCCAGCCGATCGACGCGGCCATCAACGACCCATCGCTGACGGATGTTGAGCGCTCGCGCCTGGCGCTGGTGCGCGATGTGAGGCTGTTCGGCATCGAAACAATCGGGCTGCGCGAGACCGGCGCCTACACCGTGTTTGATCCGAACGGAACCGAGCCGGCGGCGTATGTATTGACTGCGGCCGATCGGGACCGCTTGGCGCCATATGCGTGGACGTTTCCTTTCGTGGGGGCGGTGAATTACAAGGGGTTCTTTGATCCGGATCGCGCGGCACTCGAGGCCTTGGCGCTGCGGGACGCGGGCTACGACGTGCAGCTTGGCCGGGCGGCGGGGTTCTCAACGCTCGGATTGCTGCCTGATCCGGTTCGACAGTCGAATCTCGGGAGCGACGAGATCGAGCTGGCGGAGCTGATTCTGCACGAAATGGCACACACGACGATCTACAAGCCATCCGATACGGACTTCAATGAATCGATGGCCACGTTCGTCGGGCGCGCTTCGGCGCTGCGGTTTTTCATTGCGCGGCATGGGGCGGGTTCGAATGAAGCGGTGTCGGCTTCGAATCGCTTCGAAGACAAGGTTGTCGTGGATGGGTTCGTGGCGCGTTTGTACGAAGATGCCGATGCATATTATGCGGCGGCGCACGAGCGCGGCGACGATCGAGAGACGATCATTGCGGGCCGCCAAGCCGTGTTTGCCTCAGCGCTGGCGAGCTTCGAAACGGACTACGAGCCACGACTGAACAATCCGCAGCGATGGTCGTTTCTTCGCGATTGGGAGTTGAACAACGCGGTGATTCTCGGCGCTGTCCGATATCAGGGCGTGCTTTCGGATTTCGCGGATGTGCTCGACGCGGCGGGCGGCGATTTTCCGGCGGCGCTTCAGGTTTTTTCCGAGGCGGCCGCACGGTCTGATAGCCGAAGCTACCTGCGGCAATGGGCGGCAGAGCGTTGATTCCTTCGGGAAAAATGCTCACTTGCGGCATGTCTCATTCCGATGTTACGCTGAATGCCCGCCCGGCGGTGGCGGCCGATGATCGCTTTCGACTTGTCAGTTAGGAGCTTGCGACGTGCATTTTCGACCGGGATTGAAGATTCTCCTCCCCTGCATTGCGTGGCCGATGCTGATGTCGGCGACGGGCTGCGGAAAGCACGAGACGACGATCGCCCAGATTCCGCCATACACCGGCGCACGCCCCGGCGGAATGACCCCGCTGAAGGAGCCGCCCAAGGTTCAACCCAACCGACCGACCCAGCCGGTCTCGGGCGAAGCCGCCTGGATGCCGCCCGGCGGCATCACCAGACGCTGGAAGTACATTGTCGTTCACCATTCCGCCAATAATCGCGACACGCCGGAGAAGATGCGCGATTGGCACATGCGAGGCCGCGGCTGGGATGAGCTCGGTTATCACTTCGTGATCGGCAACGGCGTGGCGTATCCGGACGGGCAGATTTACGTCGGCAATCGCTGGAAGAAACAGATGCATGGCGCGCATTGCAAGACGCCGGACAATCAATACAACGACTACGGCATCGGCATCTGCCTCATCGGCGATTTTCAGTCAAGTTCGCCGACCCGAAAGCAGATCGCCGCGGCCGCCCGGCTGATGTCATTTCTCACGCAGAAATGCGGCTTGCCACAATCGCAAATCAAAACGCACGGCGGCGTAACACAGAAAACGGCCTGCCCGGGCCGGAACTTCTCGCTTGCCCCCGTTCTTCGCGAGATGTCGCAATATCGTGCGTCGACACACTAAACCCACGGCCGCGGCGGGCCTGCGTCGCAAATGCGGCACTTCGAGAGACGCCGGCCATTGCGGTCTCCTCGCCCGGCTGCTGTGAAATTCCCCATTATCACGACTCAGGCCGCCTCGAAATTCGGCCCAATCGGCCGGCGGGCCTTCACGGGACTTTACCGAATTCCCAATTCTCTCTTGAATCGCGGACCAAGAGTCGGGACACTATACTGATCGCCGGAAACAGGCTTCGAACATCCGACCGCAAGGAAGGATGCCGATGAGCAGGAGTGCTGGATTTGCAGCCAGATGACTCAGGACAAAGGGCGAAGAAGATCAAGCTCGGCGTAGCCGTCGCGGCGCTGATCGCGGCCGGCGCTATTCTGTATTACCAGATGGGCGGGCCGGACGTCGCCCGGCAGGCGTCCGACCGCGTCTACATCGACATCGCCACGGGCAAGACGTTCACCTACACTATCAAAGAAGGCGACATGGAACCGATCAAGGCGCCCTCGGGGGGATTGACCGGTTACCGCGCCGAAACCTGCTTTTGGGGCAAAGACGCTGGTGGCCGCTGGTACATCAAGGACGAGCCGACCTACGTTGTCTGGAAGAAGCGGATCGATCCTGAAACAACGGAAGAAACGCTCTGCCCGGATTGCGGTCGCCGCGTCGTCGGCCACAACCCCAAGCCGCGCCAGGAAGACATCGACCGCGCCAACGAAGGACTCGAACAGGACGACACGGATGTCCGCGAGGATAACCGCCGATAACGAGCGCGCATTATTGCGCCGGCCGCCAAATGGGAGAGTCGTCATGCTGACTCCGTTCCGCATTAAACGAGAACAAACTGGCTTTACGCTGATCGAACTGCTAGTGGTCATCTCGATCATCGCGCTGCTGCTGTCGATCCTGCTGCCCTCGCTTTCGAGCGCTCGGCGCGTGGCGCAAAAAGTGAAGTGTATGGCCGGATTGCGGTCGATCGCCACCGGCGCCGCACAGTATTCCGGCGACAACGATGAGTGGGTTCCCGGAGCGCCGGGCGGCTCGGGCGCCTACCTGGCCGGCGCGACACTTCAGTATGGTCCGGCTGTTCAGCGTTACGACTTCCTCGGCCCGCTCGAGCGCATGTGGAACCTCGGTTTCGTGCTGCCGGGCGCCAACGATGTCGCCTCGGTTCGCGACCGGTTCAATCGGCTTCGAAGCGATCCGCAGTTCATGTGCGCGTCCAACCGCTTCCTCGCGGACTTCTTCCCGGCCGGCGGCGTCAATGCGGGCGTCGGTCCGATGATCAGCTACAACACGACGCGCTATCAGATGTGGGTCAAGGCTTCGAGCGGCGCCGAGGCCGGCATCCCCAGTGATACGCAGACCGGCTTCAGTTGGTACGACAATTTCTTCGAGGTGAAGCTACCGGCCAACTGGAAACCTTCCGCGGTGCGGATCGGCTCGCCCTCCCGAAAGATCTACGCAGCCGACGGCGCGCGATACTCCGACGGAAACACAGCGCCGGACTATGACCTGACGGCGGGCGGGCGATGGGGCGGCGCTTTCAGCGACAGCGCGCCGTTTCAGGGACCATCGGCCGGCAGCAAGTCGTGGGACCGATCTCACGCGCCCGGCAACGGCGGCTCCGGCTCGATCGATCCGCGCATTTATGCCTTTCGCCATTCCAACGGCGAGCCGCCGCGCGGCGCCCGGGCGGATGCGTTCAAACTTAACGCGGCCTTCTACGATGGCCACGTCGAAACGCTCGGAGACCTGCAGGCGTCCAATCCTCACCTCTGGCTGCCGCAGAACTCGTTTCTCGAACCGGGCAACGTTCTGCCGGACGTGATTAGCGCTTTCGGCGTATCGAACCAGCCGTATCGCATCGGGCCGTGATGAGCCTGTGGTAAATCTAGAAATGGAAATGGAAACAGCCCGGCGATAGTCGCCGGGCCGTTTTTATATAACACGGTTCAGTGTACGGTATGCAGGCAAGGCAATCGCACGTTCCCCAGGAATTGCGACGCGCCGCCGTTGCAACACGAGCCGTCATTCCAGACCCGACTTGCACAGCACCGCCTACCACCCCCTGGCGGTTGCGTGGATTCCCTACGCGAGATTCATCGTCATCAAGAATTCGGCGTTCGACTTCACCTTCTGCAGGCGGGCCGTGAGCATCGACATCGCCTCGACCGGGTTCATATCCACAAGAACGCGGCGGAGCTTGTAGACCAGTTCCAATTCCCTTGGATCGAGCAGGATTTCCTCTTTGCGCGTGCCGGAAGCGGCGATGTCGATGGCCGGCCACGTGCGCTTCTCGACGAGACGGCGGTCGAGATGCAATTCGCTGTTGCCGGTGCCTTTGAACTCTTCAAAGATGACTTCGTCCATCTTCGAGCCGGTGTCGACCAGCGCCGTTCCGATGATCGTGAGCGAGCCGCCTTCCTCGATGTTGCGGGCCGCGCCAAAGAATCGCTTCGGTTTCTGCAGCGCGTTGGCATCCACGCCGCCGGTGAGAATCTTGCCGGAGTGCGGCACTTCCGTGTTGTAGGCCCGCGCGAGGCGCGTGATCGAGTCAAGCAGGATCACGACATCGCGGCCATATTCGACGAGGCGTTTCGCCTTCTCGATGACCATCTCGGCAACCTGCACGTGTCGGCTGGCCGGCTCATCGAAGGTCGATGAGACGACTTCGGCCTTCGTGTGGCGTTGCATTTCGGTCACTTCTTCCGGGCGCTCGTCGATCAACAGGATGATGACATACGACTCGGGATGATTCGTCGTGATGGAATTGGCGATCTTCTGGAGCAGAACCGTCTTGCCGGTGCGCGGCGGGGCGACGATGAGCATGCGCTGGCCGAAGCCGATCGGCGTCACGATGTCGATCACGCGCATATTGATTTCGCCTGGCGCGGTCTCAAGCACGATGCGCCGCGTCGGGTGCAGCGGCGTGAGGTCTTCGAAGTTCGTCTTTTCGGTGACCTTGTCCGGCTCCTCAAAGCAGATGCCCTCGACGCGCAGCAGCGCGAAGTACTTTTCGCTCTCCTTGGGCGGACGAATCTGCCCAGCAATGATATGGCCGGAGCGCAAACCGAAGCGACGAATCTGCGACGGGCTGATGTAGATGTCGTCGGGACACGGGATGTAGTTGTATTCCGGGCTTCGCAGAAAGCCGAAGCCATCGGGCAGAATCTCGAGCACGCCCTCGCCGTACATCAGCCCCTGACCGTGCTTGTTGATCCGCTCTTTGAGAATCTTGAAGATGAGGTCCTGCTTCTTGAGCAGGGTGTAGTCGGTGATGCCCTCAGCCTGCGCAATGTCGTGCAGTTCGGGGATGGTCATCTTCTGCAAGTCGGTGATGTGCAGATCGCCGCGCTTGATCTTCTCGTACTTTTCGTGTGTTTCAGGATCGGGACTGCGCGGCGGGGAGTCGCCACGCGGCGCATCCCCGGACTGATCCGCGCCATTGGCGCCGTTCGGCGCTGACTTTTCGGCGGCGGTTTCCGCGGCTTCGACATCATCGAGATAGGCGTCATCATTCTCGACGATGACCGTCGTATCTTCGACGGGGCGCTCCGGTGTCGGTCGGGGTCGATTCGGCTGTCCGCCGCCCTGGCGCCGAACGATCTTCTTTCGCGGCCGGAATCCGCCTTGTGATTTAGACATGGAGTGTTTCTCCGATCAATGAGTGCTGCAACATCATGGTGTGTTTGTCCGAATAAGTGTTGGAATGTTCCTTGAGTGGGTCTTGGACTGCCGTTCGTACAGCCGAGTCTCTTCTGCGGCCTGGTATGTTGGGCAAGTCCGGGAGAACAGCTTCAGATTGTGCCGAAGTCCGCGAGGATTTGATTTACGATACGTTCAACTTGGGTTCGCAGATCGGCCAGGTTGGAATTGTTCTTGCAGGTATAATCGGCCCTCGCACGCTTGTTGTCCAGAGGCTGCTGGGATTTTTCACGCCTTGAAAGCTCCCCCGCAGGCCAACCCCGCAGCTTTTCGGACCTTTCTTCGCGAATTCCGGTATCGGCCTCCACAAAAACAACCGCATCACATGTCAGGTCCAGGTCTGCCTCATACAGCAACGGGCTGTCGATCACGATCAGCCTGATCTTGGGCTGGCTGTCCAGCTCAGCCATTCGATCGGCCCGCCGGACCGCGACGCGCGGATGCAACAAAGCCTCAAGCCGATGCCGCTGGGCGGGATCGCTAAAAACGACGGACGCCACCTGCTTCCGGTCGACGCTACCATCGGGCGCGATCACCGACGGCCCCCACCAGCGCACGATCGCGTCCCTTACTTCGGGCGCGTTAATCTCCTGATGCCCCAGATCGTCGGAAGAAATCACGCCGGCGCCAAGGTCGGCCATGATCTGCGCGACGGTGCTCTTGCCGGCACCCACGCCGCCGGCCAACCCGACCACGGGCTTTCGAAATCGTCGTGACTTGTCGCGGTCGGCGGCCATCCACTTTACGCGCTTGCGAGCGACTCGCCTGAAAACCGGCGCACAACCACGCACGGTATCGAGCTTCAGAGTCGGGAACCACAGGCCGGACGGCCGCGTGCTGACATGAAGCCGGACGACGTCGCGCCGCCACAAGCCGCTCCGGCAAATCCGCCACCCATTCCAACGATGAATCGGTCCGAATTCGCCGCCTTTCTTCCCCCCACTATAGCAACTCGCCGGTGAAAAGTCACGCCTGCGCCGTATCGAGCAGAATGTTAATCGGCCCGGCGTTGACCGACTCCACGCGCATGGTCTCGCGAAAGCGCCCGGTCTCGACGCGAATACCTGCCGCGCGGATCCGCTCGCATACGCGTCCGTATAGCAGATTCGCCGTTTCCGGCGGCGCTGCATCGACAAACGACGGCCGACGGCCTTTGCGGGCGTCGGCGTAGAGCGAAAAGCTGCTCACGGCCAGGATCGCGCCGCCCACCTGCTGGACATCGAGATTCATCCGGCCCTGGGCGTCCTCAAAAATTCGCAGGCCGGCGATTTTGTCGGCCAGAACATCGGCCGCGCGATCATCGTCGTCGCGACCGACGCCGATATACACCAGCAACCCAACAGAGATTTGCCCGACGACATCGCCGCCGATGGTCACTGACGCGGCGCTGACACGTTGAACGAGTGCGCGCATCAGCGGCCACCCGCGCCCAGTTCGACGCCGTCCAGTTCGACGGCGCGGGCAACCATGCGCTCGGCTCTTTCGCGAACCATATGGCGCAGCTCGATCGGGCCCAGCACCTCGACAAAATCGCCGTAGCCCAGAATCCACGGCGCGACCTCTCGCAATCCGTCCACCTCGGCTTCGAAGAGCAGCCCGCCGTCAGCGAGCCGCGTCGTTGATTGTGTCGGGTGCCACTGAACCTCCTCGACGCTGGCGGCAACCTCCGGCGAAAAACACAGACGAATGGCGTACAGCCTGCCTTCGGGAATCATGCGCCAAGCTTTTCCGAAATAGGCCTTCTCGGAAAACGACTTGTCGGGCGTGAACTTTTCGTCCGTGATACGGACGTTCGTCACGCGATCAATCTTGAAGGTGCGCGGCTCGCCGTGATGGTGGCTCATGGCGATCAGGTACCAGCCGCGCGTCATGAAGATCAGCCGCAGCGGATCGGCGAGCAGTTCTATCTCGCGGCCGTCCGATGCGGAGTCGTAGTGCAGGCGGACGCGACGGCTGTCAGCCAGCGCGCGCTGAAGCTTCCCGAAAACGTCGGCCGCGGCATCGGCCGGCGAGGCGGGCGGCCAGTGTATCGAGAGGCCGGAGAGCCACGCGCCGCAGTGTTCAAGCATGGCCGGCGGAAGCGTGCTCTCGATCTTAAGTGCCGCGTCGACGGCGTGTTGATAGGCGGGATGGACCTGCCGCGCGATGAATCCGCGCGTCACGAGCAGCAGCGCGAGCGATTCCTCCAGGCTGAGGCTGATCGGCGGCAGAAAGAAGCCGTCGCTGATGCGATAGGAGTTATTGCCGTGGTCAAAACGGTACGGCACGCCGGCCTGCTCCAGCATTTTCAAATCGCGAAACAGCGTTCGCCGTGAGACGCGCAGTTCCTGTGCAAGCCCGTCGGCGACGAAATCCCGGCCGGATCGCAGCAGGGTGATCAGCTTCAGAAGACGCAATACGCGGGCGTTGTTCATGGCCGAAACTCACTGAGGCGCCGCTGC
>CAZRFP010000030.1:0-32605 GCA_964599535.1 uncultured Planctomycetaceae bacterium | reverse complement strand
ACCCGGGGTGGCTCGCATCACGCGCGCGCTTTGTGGACAGAGTATCCGACATTTTCGCGCGAGCTGGGCGACGTCAAGACGGTCTGGGAGCCGTCGCGCTTCGCCTGTGCCTACTGGCTGGCACGCGCCTATGCGCTGACCGGTGACGAGAAATATCCTCGCGCCTTCTGGGAACTTCTTGAGTCCTGGATCGAGCAGAACCCGTACAAAATGGGACCGAACTGGAAGTGCGGGCAGGAGGCGGCCTTTCGCGCGTTCGCGCTGACGTTTGCGGTATATGCCATGCGCGGCGCGGCGTCGACCACGCCCGAGCGCCTCGCGAAATATGTCGATCTCATGCAGAAAACACTGACGCGCATCCTGAAGAACATCGACTACGCCGTTTCGCAGAAGAACAATCACGGCCTCAGCGAAGCCGCCGGCGCCTTCACCATCGCCACGCTGCTGTCACAGCCGAGCCGCGCGGACGTCGGCCGCCGCATTCTCGAAGAGGAACTCGCCCGGCAGGTCTATGACGACGGCGCGTTCGTGCAACACTCCATGAACTATCACCGCGTCATGCTGCACGATGCCCTCTGGGCCATGCGCCTTGCGGAGTTAAACGGTCGCCCGCTGTCTGACGCCTTTCGCGCGCGCGTCGGCAAGGCCGCGGAGTTTCTCTTTGAAATGCTCGATCCTGAAACCGGGCGCGTTCCCAACCACGGAGCCAACGACGGCGCGCTCGTGCTGCCGCTCGATACTTGCGACTACACCGACTATCGCCCCGTCGTGCAGGCCGCGATGTACGCCGCCACGGGCCGGCGCGTTCTGCCGCCCGGTTCCCACGACGAGGCGGGCCTCTGGCTATACGGCGATGCGTTTCTGAAGGCGCCTATCGAGCCGTGCTTTCCGCGCTCACGCCGATTCGACGCCGGCGGCTATTACACGATCCGCGGCGACAAAACCTGGTGCATGATCCGCTGCCACGCCTATCGCGATCGACCGGCGCACGTTGACATGCTGCATCTTGACCTGTTCGCCAACGGCGTGAATCTACTCTCTGACAGCGGCACGTATCTGTATTACAGCCCCGACGAACCGCAATTCGAGCGGTTCTTCAAGGACATCTCCGCCCACAACACGATCGAGGTCGGCGGGCGCGGCCCCCTTGAGCTGGCGTCGCGATTCCTCTGGGTGCCGTGGCCGAAGGGAAAGTGCCTTGAGCATTCAACCGCGCGCTTCGTCGGCGAGCACAGCGCCTACGCCCGCGCGCCGTGGCGTGTGGTTCACCGCCGCAGCGTCGAACTGACTCGCGACAGGGAGTGGCTCGTCACTGATGATCTGCTCGGAGATGGCGATCGCGAAGTGGCACTGCGCTGGCACCTGGCCGACGGGCCGTTCGTGCTGCACACCGGGCAGCGATGGATAGAGATCGAGCCGTGCTGCTTCAGGGCGCGGCTGATGTTCGACATGCCCGACGCGATGCGCATCAACGTGCGCCGCGGCGACGATGCGCCCGACCGCATCATGGGATGGCAATCGCTTTACTACGGCGAGCGAACGCCGCGGCCGACAGTCGAACTCACCGGCCGCGTGACGCTGCCACTGAAGATCGTCACGCGCATCAGCATCGAGGGGCATTCCGCTTCATGAGGCTCATCTACATCCACCAGTATTTCGTGACCAACGAAGGCACGAGCGGCACGCGCAGCTACGACGTGAGCCGCCACCTCGTCGAAATGGGCCACGACGTGACGATCATCACCGGCGTGCACGATCAAAGCTCGCTGCCGCGCATGCCGTGGTATCGCCTGTTTCAACGGCACGAGATCGACGGCATTCACGTCATCGCCTGCAACGCATGGTACTCGAACAGCCTGAAAGTCACGGGCCGTCTCTGGTCGTGGCTGAAGTTTGCCCTGCTGGCGACGATGGCATGCCTGCGCGTGCGAAAACCCGATCTGATCTTTGCCACAAGCACGCCGCCGACCGTCGGCATTCCTGGTCGCATCGGCGCTGCGCTCAAGGGCGTGCCCTATGTCTTTGAGGTGCGCGATCTCTGGCCGGAAGACCTCATCGCCGCAGGCAGGATGAGGCCGGGGCTTCAGACGCGGCTGTGGGAATGGCTCGAACGCTTTTGCTACGCCCAGGCGCGGATGATTCTGCTGGTGTCCAAGGGGTTTCACGATCGCCTCCTCGAGCGCGGCTTTCCGCCGGAAAAGCTGAAGACGCTCGTGCTCGGGGCCGACGGAACGCTCTATCGCGACGTGCGACCTGACCGCGACTATTGGCGCGAGCGCGGCCTGAACGGGAAAATGGTTGCTGTCTACGCCGGTGCGCATGGCGATGCCAATGGCCTGACACAACTCCTCGATGCCGCGGAGCATCTGCGCGACCGCCCCGATATCGCCATCGTGATGATCGGCGAAGGCAAGATGCGACCCGTGCTGATCGAGGAAGCCCGGCAGCGCGGCCTGAGCAATGTGCATCTGCACGAACCGGTTCAGAAGCTGCGGCTGCCCGGCATCCTGGCCGCGGCGCATGTCGGGCTGATGATCCTTAAGCAAATCACCCGCCCGCGCTGGGTCACGCCCAACAAGATCTTCGACTACATGTTTGCGGGGCTGCCGAGCATCGTGAACTTCGCCGGCACCACGGCGGAACTCGTGGAGGCCGACGGAGTCGGCGTCGCCGCCAAGCCCGGCGATGCGGCAGACCTCGCCGCCCGGCTGATCCACTGGGCCGATCACCCCGAAGAGCGCGAGGCCGTCGGCCGTCGCGCTCGCGAGACGGCGTTTGGCAAGTATGATCGTCTGATGATCGCACGCGAACTGGAGCGCATCTTCGTCGCGTGCGCGTCGCGGAAATGAGCAACAGGTCAATGCCCAAGCCCTACTGGACAAACCGGCTCGCGACGCCCGACGACACACCGGAGATTCTGCGCCTCGTGCGCGCCGTTCACGGCGAGGCCCATCAGGAAATCAATGAGGCCTATTGGCACTGGCGCTATCTCAATAATACGCCCTTTCGCGCGTCGATCATTCTCTCGGAACATGAGGGCCGCCCAATCGGCATTCAGCCGCTGGCCGTTTTTGATTGGCAGCACGGCGGCGAGCGCGTCAAGGGGGCGATGTATACCGGCGTGCTCACGCATCCCGATCATCGGCGGCGCGGCGTGTTCAAGTCGCTCGTGGAATCGTCCAATGAGTTCGCGGCATCAGTCGGCGCGCTGTTCAGCATGACGCTGCCGAACGACGCATCGCTGCCCGGCTTCCTCAAGACGGGAGAATGGCGTTATCCCGGGCTGATCCCGATGCATCTGAAGATCACCGACGGAATCTCGATGCTTCGTCCGCGACTTGGACCGCTCGCATGCATCTTTGGCTGGGCGCCGCCCCTGTTCTGTCGCCCGCGCGCCGAAGGCACCGCGACGGATGTGGATTGCCAGATCGTGGCCGATGTGCCGGATGATCTCGACGCCGTATCTGACGACTTCGCACGCGACGGCGGCACGCTGATGATTCGCCGCACCGCCGCTTATTGGCGCTGGCGATACCTCACGCGGCCGTCGAGCATGTACCGCACGCTTGTCGCGACGCGCGGGGGCGAGACAGTCGGCGCGGTGACGACCGCGATCGGCCGACGTGCCGGATTCGACATCGGCATGATCATGGACCTCGTCGCGCGCGGCGGGCTGCCGGTCATTCGCGCGCTGCTTCGCGCCGGAGAGGACGAGCTGCGCTCGCGCGGCGTCGGGGCGTTTTCGTGCCAGGCTTCGACGCCGGTGCTGCGCGAGGCGCTGCGGGACGAAGGTTACCGGAGCGTCGGACCGTTGGTCACGCGGAAGAAGTTTCACTTCGTCTATCGCCCGACGGGCGTCGGCGGACCGGTTCAGACGCCGGAATCGATTGCCGACTGGCACCTGTGCTTCGGGGACTCGGACAACGCATGACTCTAGAATCCACCGCCATGCTGCACGCCCTCACTGTGGATGTCGAAGACTATCACAACGTCATCGCCCGCGACTGGCTCGGACGCGACTTCCCCCCGACCGACGCCGTCGTGCGCAATACGACGAAAATGCTGGAACTCTTCGCCCGCTATGAAGCGACCGCCACGTTCTTCATTCTCGGCGAAGTCGTGGAGCATCATCCGCAACTGGCGCGCGACATCGTCGCAGCCGGGCATGAGATCGGCGTGCATGGCTATTACCACCGCCAGCTCTTCAAGCTCGATCCCGCGTCGCTTCGCCGCGAGGTGTCGGACGCGAAGAAGCGCATCGAGGACACGGTCTCGGCGCGCGTCGTCGGCCATCGCGCGCCGGCGTTTTCGATCATGCCCGAAACGGCGTGGGGACTGGATGTTCTCGTCGAATCGGGCTTCGAATACGACTCCAGCATCTTTCCGATCAACGGCAACCGCTATGGTTGGCCCGGCTTTCCGCTGGATATCCACCGCATGACGACGCCCGGAGGCGCGACCATCATCGAGGCGCCGCTGACAACGGCGTCGCTCTTCGGGCGGCGCTTTCCGGCCTGCGGCGGCGGGTACTTGCGGCACTTTCCGGCGCTGTACACCAATTGGGCCATGGCGCAAAACGCAGGCATCCGACCGGCGATCGTCTATCTCCATCCTTACGAGGTCGAAATCGGCGCCGGCCCGCTCGATGCGGCCCATCTTCCGCCGGACGAGCGGCAGCGCGTCGAACGCTTTCATCGATTGCAGCTTCGCAATCGCCACACGGTCGAGCCGAAAGTGGCGACATTGCTGCAACGCTATTCCTTCGCGACGCTGGCGGATGTGATCGACGGCGTACTCGGCGCTTCGACCACCGACAAATCCCCATAAGCCGATGCGGGATTCGTCATATCCGCAGCAGTGCATCCAGGCGTTCATGCGCCTCGTTGAGCGCCCGAATGATCGCCCGGTTCAAGGCGTCCTGACCGGGTGCGCCGGCGGACCGCCAGTTTCGTAGCATTAGCTTCAGATCTTCCAACGCTGCTTTTCTTGACGTATTCCGGAGTATCCGGCGCATGCGCGTCATGTCATGTTCGTGCGTTGACATGCGTGGTTACCTCCCTCTCGGCGCGAAGTCGCGCCGGTCATGTCAAACCTCCGGCATGACCGCCTCGCGGCGTCGACGCACGGAAGCCTGCCGAGTCCGCTCAAATTTTGAAGAGGTTGATTCGATGATGTGCTGAAGACCGCGCGAACGCACCTCCGGCGGGAGTATTCGATTTACTAGGCGCCGAAACCGCAATAGTCCAGTTCGATGCGAGTCATTTCAGATGTTCGCCGCAGCGAATGTTTCCGCAGCCGGCTGAAAAAGTCACGTAAATTTCCTTCCTCACGTCTGAATATATGTTAGAATATACCGTAAGAGGATTCTCCCGCGTTACGGACATCTGAGTTCTGCCCTCAGGGAACGGGTGGCGATGTGAGCCTGCCTTGTACGCCATTCGGCGCCTGTGCCGGTCGCGCTCAAATCGCGCCAGCACGCCGACGGCGGTCAACGGAACAGGCTCTTGTCAACAAGAGTCCAGTTCAACCAGAGGTGATGTATGTCCACGCAACCCGGTACCCATTCCCTGTCTCTCGAACAGTTGATCGAAAACGCAAGTGACGGCATCTTCGTCATTGATCGAAACCGTCGCTATGTCATGTTTTCGAAGGGGTGTGAGCGCCTGACGGGATTTGATGCATCCGAACTTGTCGGCCGCGAGCTTTGCTGCGCCGAATTGGTCGGATGCAAAGACCCTCAACAGCGCCCGCTTTCGGGCGCGCTGTGCCCGGCCAAGTCCATCCTCGAAGGCGCACAGGACTTCGCGCGACAGCGCATGGAACTGACATGCAGAAACGGATCGCGCACCTGGGTCGAAACCATCTACACCGCCGTCCGCGACATCGAAGGCCACGTCGAGCTGGTGCTCGGCGTCATGCGCGAGATCAACGAATTGCGCGAGCGCGAGGTCGAACTGCTCGAAGAGCTTTCAGCGCTTAGACAGCGCGTCGCCCGCATCAGCGAACAGCACAAGCAGCAATACGGCTTTTCAAATGTCGTAAGCAACTCGCCCGCGATGGAGCCGGTTCTCCAGCGAATGCGAGCCGCCTTGCGAAACGATGCCCCCATTCTCATCAGCGCCGAGTCTGGCGCGGGCAAAGAGACCATCGCCCGGACCATTCATGCCAACGGCCTTCATAGCGGCGGGCCGTTCGTTGCCCTGAGTTGTTCGGCCACTCCCCCGACGCTGCTCGAAACAGAACTGTTCGGCGGCCCTTCCTCGGATGAATTGTCGGTTCGTTCCGGCGCGTTGGCCGCGGCGACCGGCGGAACGCTCTTTCTCGACGACGTGACCGACCTGCCGAAGGCGTTACAGGCCCGCCTGCTGAAGGTTCTGCAAGACAAGCGATTCGTCGATCACGACGGCCGGACTGTTCCGCTTGAGTCCCGCATCGTGGCGACGACCATGCTGCCGACATCTCATGCGGTTTCGGGGGGCAGGCTGCGGGCCGATCTGTACTACAGCCTCAGTGTCATCCGAATCGAAGTGCCGCCGCTGCGGCAGCGGCGCGAGGACATCCCCATCCTGGTGGATGCCTTCGTCGGACGCCTCAATCAGTCGCAGAATCGCCGCGTCGAGTCGATCGCTCCGGAGGCATGGCAGGCGCTCATGGCCTATTCGTGGCCGGGCAACGTTCGCGAACTGGAGACGGCCATTGCAACCGCCTTCGCCATGGGCGAAGGCCCTGTCCTGCGGCGCGAAGATTTGTCACTCGGCGCGAGCGGTCCGCTGACATTGCCACCGACAGGGTCGGATCACGACGTGCCGCGCCTGGACGACCATCTTGAAACTGTTGAACGCGAGGCGATACTGAACGCACTGATGTCGGCCGGCGGACGGCGAAGCAAGGCAGCCCAGGTGATGGGTATCTCGCGCAGCCGCCTTTACCGGCGCATGGAGGCGCTGGGGATCGATCCCAACGCGACAAAGTGACGAGAACCTCAGCCCCGCGCGAAGATGTGCTCGTGCAGTTCGCCGACAATTTGGATTTCATGGCGACGCTGCCGGACGGATTCTGCGATCTGATCTACATCGATCCGCCCTTTTCCACGCAAAAGGCCCGATCGCACAAAAAGTCCGGCACGCGTTTCGACGACCGCTGGCGCGGCGGCACGAAGGCCTTTCTTGCCTTCATGCAGCCGCGCCTGGTCGAATGCCATCGGCTGCTGCCGACAACCGGTACGATCTATGTCCATCTCGATTGGCGTGCGGCGCACTACGTGCGCGTGCTGCTTGATACGATTTTCGGCGAGCGAAATTTTCTAAACGAGATCATCTGGCATTATCGCACCGGCGGCCTCTCGAAGCGCTGGTTCGCGCGGAAACATGACACGATCCTCGTTTATGCAAAGAAAATCGGCTCGCATACCTTCCATGTGCAGCGCGGGGGTACGTTCCGAACCGACGGCTTGAACCGCGACGACGATGGCCGGCCTTACAAATCGACCAGCAAGGGCCGGCTGTATTTTCACGCCGATGGTCCGGCGATGAGCGACGTCTGGGACATTCCCTTTCTCTCGACCGTGTCGCTGGAGCGTGTCGGCTGGCCGACGCAAAAGCCGCTTTCGCTGCTCGAACGCATCATCGAAGCTAGCACACGCGAAGGCGATCGCGTCGGCGACTTCTTCTGCGGCAGCGGCACGACGCTCGTCGCCGCCCGAAAGCTGCGACGAAAAGCCGTCGGCTGCGACAGTTGCAACGATGCTGTCGTCCTCACCCAAAAGCGGTTAACGGCCGATGCACGCCAATAACTCTCGTTGTTTTGAACGGCGCGCGTGAATCTCGCGACGATCCCGCGGATCGATTAACGTGACCATCCATGCGACAGGCAGCGGCTCGCGTATACAACTTGCTCTGCGAATGGCGGTGGTTTTGCGCGCTGCTGGTCACTCTGTTTCTGGTGCGGGGGCTTTTTGTGCTGTCCGTGCTGCCGCCGTATGAAGGCTGGGACGAATATCAGCACATCGCGTACATAGAGCATCTTGCTCAGACCGGGCGCGCGCCCGTCCTGCATGAAAGCCAGGTACCACCGACGCTGCATCCCGAATTGGCGCGCTATCCGCACAGCAGGCTCGGCGCTGATCAAGTGCGTCGCATCGGCGGATTGCCATACGACGAGTTCTGGCGCGCGGAAAACCCGCCATCACCGCCGCCTGAGGCACGGCCGCTGCCGCTCTATCAGGCCCAGCAAGCGCCCCTCTATTACCGACTCATGCTTCCGTTGTATTTGAAACTCAAGGCGGCCGGTGGCCTGCTCGCCGTATCGGCAGGATTGCGCCTGATTAATCTCCTGTTCGGCGCGGCCGCCGTTGCGGTGGCGCTGTGGTCCGTTGGCGGACTCCTGCGCATGGGGCCGCATCGTTATATCGTCGGTCTGCTGATCGCCACGCAACCGCTCTACCTTCTCAATCTGACGCGCGTCGCCAATGACGCGCTGGCGGTGCTCTTCGGCACGATCACGATTGCCGCGCTGTTGGCACTGGGCGGGCGTCGCTGGTGGATCGCTTCCACGATTGCCGGCTCAACGCTCGGACTGGCCGTGATGACCAAAACAAACCTGCTCGGATTGATGCCCTTTGTGTTGTTGATGCACGCGATCGCCGTATGCAGAAGGCGGTTGTCCATCGGCGCAGCGACCGCCAGCCTGGCGATCGTTCTGGTTCTCTCGACCGCCGTCACGTATCGCTACTTCGCGTTCAATCTGGAGCGCTACGGCGTGCTGTCGCCGCTTCAGGAGGCTGTGAAGAACGAGGCCCGCGGAAGCAGGGCCGCGGACCTGTGGCGCGCGGCGACGGAGTTGGAATGGCGCCGCGACTTTGTCATGCGCATGTTTCGGCAGACACTGTGGCGAGGCGGATGGAGCATGCTCTCGCCGGATTTCAGCGCGGCCGGCGTGAATCGCCCGCTCATCAAGCTGCACGGTTTCATCATCTCGGCATCGATCATCGCGGGGCTGGCCGGACTGCTGCACCGTCGATTCGCATCGCCCGGCGTATGGTCGGATCGCGGCAACGGATGGGCGCTGCTCGGACTCTGGCTCGGCATGATGGCGGCGCTGAGCTATCACGCCCTGCATTCGCAGTTGGCTGTCGGAAACGTCGGCACGAATGCCTGGTATGGAGCGGTCATCTTCCCCTGGCTGGTCGCGTTGCTTTACGCCGGTTTGGCGAGAATGCCGTGGCGATGGCTGGGCTACGGCACGGCTGTCATATTCGCATTAAATCAGATCGCAGCAGAAATCTACGGCACGTTCGTGTTGATGCCGTCCGCTTACACCGGCGAATCATGGGGCGAAACGGCGCGCCAGCGCCTGGCGTTCATGCACACACCGGGCATCGGTCCCGAGATAATGATGCCGATGCTCTTGCTTGTCGTCGCGTTAAGTGCCGTCGGGCTGGCGATCATCATGCCGATGATCGCCGCGAGCAGGGCGCCGCATGGCGAGCGCAGCGCGCGCGGCCGGTCGAACGTCACGTCTTGATGCCGTCGAGCATCAACACCGCCACCGGCGCAAAGACGAGCACCGGCAGCCACGGCGTCAGAGCCGGCGATACGCCGAGCGGCGTCAGATCGAGACTGCCGCACATGAAAGTAAAGACATAGCAGATCGCGCAGAGAAGCAGGCACTTGCCGCCCAGCACAACGACCGACGGGCGCTCGCGATTAAGAAAGAACGGAATGCCAAGACAGAGCAGCGCCATGTTCATGATGACCGTGGTAAGCCGGGCGTGTTTGACTTTGATGAATTCGTTGTTGCCCTGCTCGGCATAGTATTTCTGCAGCCGCTCGATGTCGATCAGACTCAGAAAGCTGGTCCACTGCGATGACTGCTGAATCGCCAGCTCGCGCGGCGTCAGGCCCGACGCATACTCCGTCAGCGGTGAACGGCCGAGCGATTCGACCTCTACACCCGGATCGTCGGGCGAACCCAGCGCGATTTCGTAGCCGTTTCGGAGGTTCCAGACCTGTCGCTCCTCGTCCCATCTGGCCTGATCGGCCCGGACCGCGCCGATCATGCGATTTTCCGCGTCGCGTCGGATGATGACGACGTTTCGCATCTCGCGCGCCCGCGGATTGAAGGCCATTGCCGACACCAGCGAATTCGACTTACCCGCATCGGGCATAAACCAGACGGCAAACGAAGTCTTGCCCTCGGTGTCGCCATGCTTGCGCGCGAGTTGCTCGGCGATCGACGGAATGATGAACTCCTGGTCGACGAACCACAGGGCGTTCATGCCGAACGAGGCGATCAGGATGGGCGCCGCCACGCGATAAAGCGAAGTGCCCGACGCGAGTATCGCCGTCAGCTCGTTCGTGCGATGCAACCGGCCGAGCGTAAAGCACCCGGCCACGAGAGTGATGACCCCCGCGAGCTGAGCGAAGTAGAGAAACAGATTGTGCCCGTAATAATCAATGATGCGCGCCGCGGTCTGAAAGATGGTCTGCGTCTTGAGCTTGGTGAACTCGTCGAGATTCACGAAGAGATCCAGAATGATATACATACCGATGAGCACGCCGAGACCGATGGCGTAGTTCACCAGATAGGCTCTCAGAATGTATCGGTCCAGCGTTTTCATGCCGTCTTCATCGCGCGATCGGCGCGGATCATCGCCGCAGGCCCTTGAATGCCACGATCAGCGTCGCGAGATACATCAGGGCGGTCGCGCCCCACATCGAGCCTAAACTGAGATACTCATAGTCCGGCTTGTCCGACAAGTTGCGTCCGACGATGCTGGCGATAATCACGATGACCATCGGGACGCAACTAATGCCGAACGCCGTCAGCACCTGGCCGCCACGAACGATGATCCCCAGCATCGCCCCCAGCAGAATGAGCGCCGCGGCGTCAATCGAATATGACGCCCGAAACTCAATCTCGCCGCGCAGCTCCGAACGATAGCGACGCGCCCGATCCGCAACCTTCTTGCGCATACGCTCCTGCTTTTCAAACAACGGCACCGGCGACTCGGCCGTCAGCAGTGTTCGGGTATCGAACGCCTCGTAGCGGCGAAGCATCTCCGGCTGATCGCGAAACTCCACGCGCGGAAGCGTCTCCTTCGGCTTGCGCACGATCTGATCGTCCGGACCGGCCGGATCGCGCGTGATCGACACGTCGCCGATGAATTCAATCACGATATCGGGGCGGCTCGTCGTAAACGCCGTGCGCAGCTCGATCGACGCGTCGCTCGCTTTATACACATCGACCTGCTTGTCGTCCTTGATATGCGTCACGCGGGCGGTCACATCGGCGAGGCGCAGTCGGCCGTCCTCGCGGTCAGTTGCATAACGCATGGCGGAAAGATCGATCGTGAACCGCGGATTGTGAAACCGAAATGTGCCGCTGGCGTCCATGGCCTCTTCCATGACGCGGTTCAGGAAGAAGATCATCATCTCGCGCTTCAATCCATGCGTCAGATCGATGATTTCGGGAATCTCGTCCGGATTGTGCAGCCAGGACTTGAGCGTATCGAGCTTCTCAAATTTAATCTTGCGCGCCAGCGGCAGCGGAAAGTCGAACGGACCGATGCGCTGCGTCTTCAGTTCGTAATACTGCTTGTGAACCGCGTCGAGCACGCGGACGCCCTCCATCTGTGCCGTCACGCGCGTCGTGGACTGCGTGTTGTCGAAGTCAATAATCGCTTCGGAAGCTGTACCGATGCGCGTGTAGTCCAGTTCATCAACTTCCATGAACGACACATTAAGCAGTCGCAAAAAGGTGTGGCCCTCGCGATACTCCGGCGGAAGATCATCCACGCTCACGCGCTCACAGTACTTAGCCGCGATGCGGTTCTTCTGAAAGACCAGCGGCTTGTTTCGCATGAACTGGCCAACGACGATGGCCGGCAGATCACGCCGTGTCACTTCCTGAATCCGAGCCGTGAGCATGGGAATGATGTAATTCCACGAAAAGTACGTGAAGCCCGTAATGAACAGCCCCAGCAAGAGCGGCGGAAGCATCAGCCGATGAATGTTGATCCCCGCGGCCTGACAGGCCAGCACCTCGTTATCCGTCGCGGCGCGGCCGTAGGTAATGGTGGCGCTGAACAACGCGGCAACGGGCAGGATGAGCGTGATGGCGACGGGGACAAGATAGACGAAGATGCTGAACATCTGTTCAGCACCGATGCCTTCGCTGCGGAAGATGTTGGCGACACCGCCGCCCATGACGATCAACAGCGTGAGCGCCGTAGCCGTCATGAGGAAGGTCTTGAGCAGCTCGCGTCCGAAATAGAGGTGCAGCGTCAACATGAAATGCGCGGAACCGTCGACAACTCCTGTCGAGAGCCTGTTTCGTGTCGAGACTCTAAAGCAAATGTAACGTGATGGAAAGCGCGCGTTTACGGAGACCAAGCGCGTTGTCGGGCTATCACAAATTCCCGGCAAAAGCCGCCCATTCCGAGCCTCCAATCAGAACCGCGACTGCCAGGGAACGGTGGCTGTTGATGCGCGAATCGGTCTTGGAATGAGGGGTGGCTTCGCGTTGCAATGGTTGCGCGCTGCTATTCCGAAGGAACATGCGATGGCCTTGGTGCGCTTCGCGGATCATTCCATAAGAATGCCGAAAGCGTGGACCGGCTGCTACGGCAGCGTGTCAATCCATGCCTGAATATCGTCGCCGTTCAATTCGCCGTCGCCGTTGATATCCGACCGCGCAAGCAGCGCGGGATCACCCAGATCAACATCCAGCAGCGCGTCGACCAGAATCAACGCATCATCCAGATCAATCGCGCAATCCGAATTGATGTCGCCCGTCTGCCCGCACGCGGGCACAATCTTCCGAACGACCCCGGTCGTCGTGCCGGTGCCGTTGATGAGATACAACTCGCCATGAGCGTCTTCGCCGAAGGCCGTCAATCCGACAAATTGAAGTCGCTGCGTCTTGTCCGTAGCCGTCGGCGGATCGCCCGGCGTAACGCGCGTCGTCCAGACGCGCCCGCTGGAAAAGTCGCCAAAGAAATAATGTCCATACTCGCCGACCAGGCGCGTTCCGCGATAAACGAATCCGCCCGTCACGGAGATGCCTTCGGTGCGCCCGTACTCAACGACCGGATTCGTCAGGTTCGTGCCTTCGCATTCACAATTCGGCCCGCTCGGACTGTTAAAGCAATGCAGCCCCTCCATGCACCGCCAGCCGTAGTTCTCTCCGCCCATGCTCGACGCAGGCGCAAAGTTCACCTCTTCCCACAAGTCCTGACCCACATCGGCGATGTAGAGATCGCCCGTCAGACGATCAAAGCTGAACTGCCACGGATTGCGCAGGCCGTACGCCCAGATTTCGCCCAGCACGCCCTCAACGCCGACAAAAGGATTGTCCGCCGGCACGTAAGGCGATGCGATATTCACATCCAGCCGAAGCAGCTTGCCGAGCAGCGTATTCAGCGCCTGGCCGTTGCCGATCGCTCCATGCACGTCGCCCGCGCCGCCGCCGTCACCAAGGGCGGCATAGAGTTTCCCATCCGGACCGAATCGCAGGCAGCCGCCGTTGTGGTTGGCCTGCGGCTGAGTGGCGGTCTTGAGCGTGACGGCCGTCGTCGTGTCGGCCGTCAGCAGGTCTTCGTTGGCGGTGTAGCGCGCGATGACGGTGCCACCGGCATTGTTGATATAGTTGACGTAGAAAAAGCGGTTGTTCGCGTAGTTCGGATGAAACGCAAGCCCCAGAAGCCCACGCTCATCGCCGCCGCTGACCGGGTTGATGACGATCGAGTTGATGTCGAGCAGCGGCGTCGCCAGCAAAGTGTTGTTGGCCAGATTGATCACCCGGATGACGCCGCGTTTTTCAACCACGAACAGATGGCTCGGCAGCGCCGAAGTCGACGCCGCCCCGACCGGCCGGTTCAGGCCCGAAGCAACAACAGCCGTCGCCAACTCCGTCCCGCGCACCGGAGACGCGGCAACCGACATGACAACCGTGTAAAAAGCGATGAGCAGGTTTCGACTTAATCTGGACATGATGCATCCCTCCCTAGCAGATAGAACCGCGCGAACGCTCCGGGTATTTCTGTAATCGCGGAAGATTTCCTTAACCCGTCACCACCGGCAGCGGCAAACTCCCATCCGCCCGCGGCAGCGGGTCCGGCGGTTTGATGGTCACGCCACCGCGGCGCAGCTGCGCCTCGCCGCGCTCCACGCGCTCGGCAAACGCCAGCGACTCCTCGTACAGCGCCTGAAGCATGTCGCTCTCGTCCACCGTGCGCACCTGTTCGCCCTGAACGTAGATGATCCCCTTCCCCTTGCCCGCGAACACCGCCACATCCGCACCTTCCGCCTCGCCAGGGCCGTTCACCACGCACCCCATCACCGCAACTTTCACCGGCACCTTGATGCCGGCCAGCTTGCGCCGAACGTCCTGAACCAGCGTGATCAGATCGACCTCGATCCGCCCGCAGGTCGGACAGGCGATCAGCTCCGGCTCAACGCGCGGCCGCAGACCGAGGCAATTCAGCATCTCCTTGGCGTCGTCAACCTCAAACACCGGATCGCTGGCATAGCTGATGCGCACGGTGTCGCCGATGCCGCCGGCCAGCAGCGTGCCCAGCGCGACCACGCTGCGGATGCAGCCGGTCTCTTTCGGACCGGCATGTGTGACGCCCAGATGCAGCGGATAGTCGAAGCGCGCACTGATGGCCGTGTAGGCCTTGATGACGATGCGCGGGTCGATGCTCTTGGCGCTGATGACGACGTCGTGAAAGTCGTTCTCGTCGAAAATGCGGAGATAGTCCTCCAGCTTGTCCATCATGATGCCGACGAGCTGGTCTTCGTAGTTTTCCTCGAGCTTGGCCTTCTCCTCGGCGCGGCGGCTTTTGTCCTTGCGCTCGATGATGCCGCCCTCGTTGACGCCGACGCGGATAGGGATGCCGCGTTCGCGGCACGCGCGAATGACGCGGTCGACCTGCTTGCGATCCTGAATGTTGCCGGGGTTCAGGCGGATCTTGTGAACGCCCGCCTCGATCGCCTCCATCGCCCGCTGAAAGTGAAAATGTACGTCCGCGACGATCGGCACCGGCGACTGCGGCAGGATGTGCCGCAATGCCTCGGTATCCTGCGGATCCGGCACGGCCACGCGCACGATGTCGCACCCCGCGCGGGCCAGCGCGTGAACCTGCGCGACGGTCTTATCGATCTCGTAGGTATAGGTGCTCGTCATCGACTGAATCGAGACGGGCGCATCGCCCCCGATCAAGACGGGGCCGACGCGAACCTGACGGGTTTTTCGGCGGGGCTGCAAGTGAAAATTCCTCGATTTTATTTGCTGCGACGCGGTCACGTCGCGATGTATTCTAACGCAAAATAAGAAATTCCGCACACCGGCCTGCACAAATCCGGCTTCAGCGCCTTCTGTGACAGCTTGACTTCGCTTGACCTGCATGCAAGATGCCCTACAAACTCAACAATAAGATCGCCATTAGAACCCTGAGCCATTGAATGCCCAATCCAATCACCATCGCCTTTCATCGCCGCCGACCAACTCCGACGCATGCCGCCGCAACGGTCGCAGTATTTGCGTTGATGCTTGTTGCGGCCTGCATCCCCCCGGATCGGCACGATGATCGTCGCGACGATTCGCACGCGGCTTCCGCGACGCGGCGCATTCTCGCCCGATCACTCCAGGGCCGACCGATCGAATACCTCACCTTCGGCCACGGTCGAGATGTCGTGCTCATCATGGCGACCATCCACGGCGATGAAGATGCCGGAACGCCCCTGTCATGGCGACTCATCAGCCACCTTGAATCGCGGCCTGATATGGTCGAAGGCCGGCGCATCATCATCATCCCCGACGCCAACCCAGACGGCCGCCACCATCAGACGCGTTTCAACGCACGCGGCGTCGATCTGAATCGCAATTTCCCGGCGGTTAATTTCAACGGCAGCGCTCGGCATGGCTGGGCGCCGCTGTCGGAACCCGAGAGTGCGGCCCTGCACGCTCTGCTCGATCGCGAGCAGCCGCTGCGCATCGTCAGCATCCATCAGCCGCTGAACTATGGATCAGAGTGCATCGACTACGACGGGCCGGCGCTCGAACTCGCCGAGGCCATGGCCGAGCACACGGACATCCCCGTGCGGCGCATCGGCAGCCGCCCCGGCTCACTCGGATCATATGTCGGCGTCACGCTCGGCGTTCCGATCATCACATTGGAGTTGCCGAAGGAAGCAAAGGGGCGATCTGCCGATGAACTGTGGAGCGACTACGGCCAAATGCTGCTTGCGGCCGTTGTGTATCCCGATAAGCCGTAGCGCCCGCCTCACGCACCGGTCGCCGTAGCGTCCGGCCCCCGTGCCGGACGCAGGACGCGAACCATCTCCCGAACTCCATCTCGGTCCGCGTCATCGTGAACACACGACGCTAATCATTCAAATCGCTTCGTTCGTCGATGAGGTCCGGCACGCCCTCATCATCGTCGTCCAGATCGGCCGTGCCGTACAGATCATCCTCATTGGCGTCCATGTCACCGCGGAAGTTCCCTTCGCTCGTCTCGCGGTCGCGCTGCTTCTTGATTTCGGCCCATTCGCGCTCGGTGATCGTCACCTCGCGCGCCTGGCTGCCCTTGTAATCGCCGACCAGACCGGCCGCCGCCATCTGCTCGATTAGTCGGCTCGCCCGTGAGTAACCGATCTCAAGCCGGCGCTGCAGCAGGCTCACGCTGCCGCGGCCGCTGGCGACGACGATGTCGACCGCCTTGTCAAATAGCGGATCGCGCTCGCCGTCGGAATCCGCCATGCCCGGCTGGAGACGCTGCAATTCATGGTGAAACTGCGGCTGCGCCTTCTGCGCCAAATCGGCCAGCACGGCGCGCAGCTCGTCGTCCTCGATGTATGTCCCCTGAGAGCGCACCAGCTTCGACGACCCCGGCGGCAGAAACAGCATGTCGCCTTCGCCCATCAGCACTTCCGCGCCGTTCTGATCCAGCACGATACGCGAGTCCATTCGGCTGGCGACGCGAAAGGCCATTCGGCAAGGTAGATTGCTCTTGATGAGACCCGTCACGACGTTGGCCTGCGGGCGCTGCGTGGCGACGATGAGATGAATCCCGACGGCGCGGCTCTTCTGGGCTAGGCGGCTCAGAAACAGTTCGACTTCCTTGCCGCTGGTCATCATCAGGTCCGCCAGCTCGTCGATGACGATCACGATGTAGGGCAGATGCGTGGGAATCTGCATCTTCTCTTCTTCCGTCGCAGGCTGGAAGCGCTCGTAGATGCGCTCCTTGCCCAGTGCGTTGAAATTCTTGATATCGCGTACACCGGCCTCGGCCAGCAGTTCATACCGCTCGTCCATCTTTTGCGTCGCCCACTCAAGGATCATGGCGGCCTTCTGCATGTCCGTCACGATCGGACACATCAGGTGCGGTATCTCCTTGAACATCGAAAGCTCGACCACCTTCGGATCGACGAGAATCAGCTTCACATGATCAGGCCGCTGCGTCATCAGGATGGAGATGATCAGCGTGTTGATCGCGACCGACTTGCCGGAGCCCGTCGTGCCGGCGATCAGCATGTGCGGCATCGAGGCGATGTCCTGAATCAACGGATTGCCGCTCGCATCCTTGCCAATGAACACCGGCAGCGCCATCTTCGTCGGCCGCACGCCGCCGAGCATGATCAGCTCTTTCAGACGCACCTTTTCCTTGTCGATATTGGGCACTTCGATGCCGACCGTGTTCTTGCCAGGGATCGGCGCGACGACACGAACGGCCGGCGCCTTCAGCGCCCGCGCGATGTCGTTCGACAAGGACGCGATCTGGCTCACCTTCGTGCCGGCCGACAGCTCCAGCTCAAACATCGTGATGACCGGGCCGGTGTCAATCTCGACGACGCGCACGTCAATGCGGAATTCCTGGAGCGTCCGCTCGAGAATCTCCGCCTTTTCACGAACCACCGCCTCCTGCGACTCGCTGAACTTCACTTCCGGATCGCCCAACATGCTCAGCGGCGGCAGCACATAATCTCCCAGCTCCTTCGGCCACACGCTCGGCGGGATCTTCCCCTGCGCGCGATCCTTGCCCAACATGCGAATCACCAGATCGCGATTGATCGGGCTGTCTTTCGGCGCTGGCTCATCATCTGCGACTTCAGCCTCTGCATCGACGGCGATCAGGTCCTCCGCCGTCGCCGCATCGCTGGTCGCTTCGTCGTCGTCGCTTTCGACCATGCCCTCGTCACCGGCGTCGACCTCGTCAGCGTTCCGCAGCGTCGGTTCCGGCCGTTTTCGTCGTGATGTACCGGGAATGACCACCGGCGCATTGTTGCCCGCGCCAACGAGCACCGGCGTCAACGTCCGCCGCACTTGGCCCGCCCCACGCAGCGCGGCGATCGCCTCGATCGCGCGCTCGCGCGCCCAGCGGACCAGCCGGGGCAGATAGATCAACACTTCGTCAGCGGCCAGCAGGAAGCCCACGATGTACACCGTCGCCACGACGAGCGTCGCGCCGAACGTCTGCAGATTGCCCTTGAGAAACTCGGCCAGCGCGATCCCGATGATCCCGCCGCGCCCCTCCACCAGTCCGTCCGTCGGATTCGGATCGATCATCGCCGCCGCGGCCGACGTGATGCTGACGATCATCAGCAGACCGGTGCAGCGCAGCGCGATGTCGCGAAAGCGCCGCCGCATCAACTGCATCAGCGCCGCGATCGACAGCATGAAAAACAACGGATACGCACCGACCCCAAGATAGTACATAAACTGAAACGCGAACCATGCACCCGCACGACCGCACGCATTGTGAACCGGATCAGGTTGCGGCCAGACCGCCGTATTCGGCCAGTCACTCGCGCTATACGTCAGCATGGCAACCCATGCAAAAGCGTAGAAAACCAGAACGCCGATCAGTCGGCAGTTTCGAAGCAGCAAAGCGCGTCGTTCTTCGGGTGTCACGTTGAATCGGCTCCTCAGGGCGATCGTCGAAATCAAGTGCGCTAAGCACCTTGCGCGACGAACTTTACGGCGCGATCTTCCATCGCGGAATTGAACGTATCTCGTTATCTATCGGCAAGATACATAAAGAACGCTGGACGGGCAACTTCTGCGCGAAGGGGCGTGAGTACGTCGGCATTTTCCGTAACGCTTTCGTGCATGCGCCGCCGAGCGGTAGCTCACGCTCATGCGGCTGATCTGGCGTCGATTATGGGGCCAACCCTTCGTGCAACAGAGATTTGACCTGTACCGCGATAAGGCTGACTTCAACCAATCCCGTTTATTCATCCGGACAATCAGCGGCGCACGCTTCGCCGCGATGCGAAAGGTTGAACGAGTATGACGCGCAAGATCCTGTCTCATCAAACCAAGTTCCGCTTCACGTGCGGCGCGGCAGCCGCCCTGCTGAATGCGACATGGCTCATCGCTCCCGCCCGCGCTGAGGGGCCGATCACCGGACCACCCGCCACGGCCGCATCGTCGAACAACTGCGCGGCAGGGTTTGGACCATCAGACAACGTGGCCGATTACGGCTTGAACCCAAATCTGACACTGTTTTCCGTCACGGCCTTGCAACGCTTTACGCCGCCGGTTTATCCGTATGTGCTAGATTCTGTCTGCATCAGCTGGCGGGCGCAGACGGCTGATCTGGATTTGGATTTTGAAATCGTTGTCTACGATGACGACGGATCCAACGGCAAACCGGGAACGCTGATCGCCCAGATTCCCGCCTTTCAGGCCAATGTCAGCTCCAACACATACACTTACTTCGGCTACGACATCTCTCAAGCAAACATCCGAATCGACAGCGGCCACTTTTACATCGGCGCCCGCTGGAACCCCGCGGCCAACAACCAGTTTGTTCTCGCGACGGATCGGACCGTCGCAACGCCACAACAGCAGCTTTATTACATTTCCAATCTGCAGAACGACTGGCTTCCGTTTTCCAGTCTGGGACTGAACCTGAACGACACGCGAGCCTTGCTGATTCGAATCGAAGGACATCTGCTCGATTGCAACGGCAACGGCGTCGCCGACACGATCGAGCTGCAACTCGGTTCCAGCAAGGACTGCAACAACAACGGAGTGCCGGACGAGTGTGAACCTGACACCGACGGCGATGGCGTCATCGACGACTGCGACAACTGTGCATCGACGCCAAACGTCGATCAGACCGACAGCGACAACGACGGCATTGGAGACGCCTGTGACAACTGCCCGCTCATCACCAATGTCGGCCAGGACGACACCGACGGTGACGGCGTCGGCGATGCCTGCGACAACTGCCGGCATGTCGCGAACGCTGATCAGACTGATACGGACGACGACGGCATCGGCGATGCCTGCGACAACTGTCCGTCCGTGCCCAACTTCAGTCAGGCCGACGCCGATCAGAACGGCATCGGCAATGCCTGTGAACCCGGTGCAAGCCCGAACCCGGACGATGGCAACTCAAACAACAATGCCAACGATAACTCAAGCGGCAACTCGAACAACAACAGCAACAACAATTCAAACAACACGGACGATCCGACCGACGTGCCCGACGGCGGACTGTGCGGCGCGGGCAGCGGAGCGGCCACACTCGCGCCGCTGCTTCTGATCGGCTTCGGAAACCTTCGCCGACGCCGAAGCTCTCCCGGCCGAACACGCTAAAATCAACCCCTGCTCTTGCGCGGTGCGGCCCCGGTCATCGGTGAAAGCCGGCGATCGGGGCACTTTCCTGCGCAGCGCGCCCGCAGCCCGCCGCGCGCGGCGAATGGCCCGACGGCTGCGCTCGCGATACCATGCCCGCCCATGACCTGGGTGCATCTGTCCATCGCCATCGTGTGCGAAGTCGGCTGGGCCATCGCCATGAAGCTCTCCAACGGCTTCACGCGGCTGTGGCCCGCGGTTGCGACCGTGGTGCTCTATCTGCTCAGCGTGCTGTTTCTCGCATTTGCCACTAAGAAAATGGATGTCGGCGTTGGTTATGCCATCTGGGCCGGCAGCGGCGTCGCGCTCATTGCCGTCGCGGGCATCATCTACTTCAAAGAACCGCTCAACGCCCTCAAAGTCGTGTCCATCGGCCTCATCGTTCTCGGCATCGCGGGGCTTCAATTCTCCACCGCATCCCGTTGAGACACGGCCCCCGGCACCGCACCAATGGTGCCGGCCTGTGAATTACAACATCGACTCCACTTCGATCTGTTTCAGCGATACCTTCCGCCGTAGAATCCAACTCCGGCGCGGCGGTGACGAATCGACTTCGACCGCGCGCCCACGCGATTCAGCAACTCGATATTTGCGAACGAACGTGTAACACACGCAGCGCATCTCGCGCGCTGATGATCAGATATGCCCAAACGAACAGACATCCACACCATCCTGCTGATCGGCTCCGGACCGATCGTCATCGGGCAGGGCTGCGAATTTGACTACAGCGGTACGCAGGCGTGCAAAGCGCTCCGAAGCGAGGGCTTTCGCGTCGTGCTGCTCAACTCGAATCCAGCCACGATTATGACCGACCCGGAATTCGCCGAGCGCACCTACATCGAGCCGATCACGCCAGAGTTCATCGAGCGCATTCTCGAGCATGAGCGCTCACGCGGCACCCCGATCGACGCCCTGCTGCCGACGCTCGGCGGACAGACCGCCCTGAACTGCGCCATGGAATCGGCCGAACGCGGCATTCTCGATGCATTCGACGTCAAGCTCATCGGCGCTTCGCGCGAGGCCATCGCCAAGGCCGAAGACCGCTCGCAGTTTCGCAAGGCGATGCTGCGGATCGGCCTCGACATGCCCGTCAGCGGCACAGCCCATTCCATCGACGAAGCCCGCGCCGTGCTCGAAACGGTCAAACTGCCGTGCTGCATTCGACCGGCGTACACGCTTGGCGGCGAGGGCGGCGGGTTCTGCCGGACGATGGAAGAGTTCGAGCGCATCGCAGCGCGCGGACTGAAGTGCTCTCGTATCGGCGAGATTCTGATCGAAGAGAATCTCTACGGCTGGAAGGAATTCGAACTCGAAGTCATCCGCGATGCGAATGATAACTTCATCGTCGTCTGCTCGATCGAAAACATCGACCCCATGGGCGTCCACACCGGCGATTCGATCACCATCGCGCCGGCCCAGACGCTCACCGATCGCGAATACCAGCGAATGCGCGACGCGGCCAAGGCCATCATGCGTGAGATCGGCGTCAACACCGGCGGAAGCAACGTGCAATTCGCCGTAAATCCGAAGACCGGGCGACAAGTCGTCATCGAGATGAATCCACGCGTCAGCAGGTCCAGCGCGCTTGCGAGCAAGGCGACGGGCTATCCCATTGCCAAGGTCGCAGCCAAGCTGGCCGTCGGCTACACCCTCGACGAGATTCCCAACGATATCACCGGCACAACGCCGGCCAGCTTCGAGCCGGTGATTGACTACTGCGTCGTCAAGATGCCGCGCTGGACCTTTGAGAAGTTTCCCGACGCCGATGAGACGCTCACGACGCACATGAAGAGCGTCGGCGAGGCCATGGCATTCGGCCGAACGTTCAAGGAAGCGTTTCAGAAGTGCATCCGCAGCATGGAGATTCAACGCGCCGGCTACGGTCTCGACAAAAACGACCGCTGGCTTGCCGCCGCCCACAAACGCCACGCCAATGGCGAGTCCGGCGCGTACGATGCATTCGATACGGGCTGCTCGAAAGCCGACACGGAATGCGTTCTTCTCGGCAGCCGCCAGGGCGAGGCGCCGCCCGACACCGAGGAATCGTCCGCGACGCACTGGCCGATTTCCGAATCCGTCTTGCGCGACAAGCTGGAGCGCCCCTGCCAGGGCCGGCCCTACTACATCCGCTACGCCTTCAAGCTCGGATGGGCGATCGACCGTGTTCACGAATTGACGGGCATCGATCCGTGGTTTCTGGACCAGATGCGTGAACTTGTCGAGTTTGAGCACGAACTGCTTTCAAAAGGCGTAGAAGCGATCCTTACCGGCGACGATAGCGCCGCACTCCGCGAAGAAACTGCGCAATTGCTGGGCGATGCAAGACGCATGGGCTATAGCGACGCACAACTGGCATACGCATTACAAACGCCCATCGGCACCTTTCGAGAGCGGCGCGACGGAAGAGCCGGCGAATGTTTCAAGCTCGTTGACACCTGCGCCGCCGAATTTGAAGCCGCCACGCCCTACTATTATTCAACCTGCGAAGCGCCTTTCATCCGGCAGTTCAACGGCCGAACCGTTCTCGATGTGGAGAATGAGCTGCGCATCGAACCCGCCGAGCATGTCATCGTCATCGGCGGAGGGCCGAACCGCATCGGACAGGGCATCGAGTTCGACTACTGCTGCGTGCATGCCTCGGCGGCCGCGCGTTCGCTCGGACTGCGAACGGTGATGATCAACTCCAACCCCGAGACCGTCAGCACCGACTACGACACCAGCGACCTGCTCTTCTTCGAGCCGCTGACCATCGACGACGTGTTGCGCGTCATCCGCGCCGTCGAATCGCGCGCATTGTTGCGCGGCGTCATTATCCAATTCGGCGGGCAGACGCCGCTGAACCTCGGCGACAGCCTGAAGGCCGCCGGCGTGCCCATTCTCGGAACGCCGCCCGAATCGATCGATCTGGCCGAAGACCGCCGCGCCTTCAGCGCGATACTCGACGAACTCGGACTGCACCAGCCACCCAGCGCCATCGCCGAAACCGTCGACGACGCCCGACGCATCGCAAGTGAACTGGGCTATCCGGTGCTGATCCGCCCGAGCTATGTACTCGGCGGCCGCGCCATGGAGATGTGCAACAACGAAACCGATCTGGCGAAATACGCCGCTGCAGCGTTCGAAGCTTCCGACCGGCTGTCGACCGTCGATGGACCTCAGCGCGTGCTCGTGGACAAATTCATCCTCGACGCGATGGAAATCGACGTGGATGCCGTCGCTGACTTTCGCGCGCCCGACGATCCACAGGGCGACTGTGTCGTCTGCGGCGTCATGGAGCACATCGAAGAGGCCGGCATCCACAGCGGCGACAGCACATGCGCCCTGCCCCCGCACAGCCTCTCGCCGGCACTGCTCGCCGAAGTCGAGCGCTCGACGCGCCTGCTCGCGCGGCGTCTCGGCGTGCGCGGCCTGATGAATGTGCAGTTCGCCATTGCCGGCGAAAAAATCTACGTACTCGAAGTCAATCCGCGCGCGTCGCGCACCATTCCCTTCGTCAGCAAGGCGACCGGCGTCCCGTGGGCCAAAGTCGCCACGCGCGTCATGCTCGGTTCCAGCCTGCGCGATATTCTGTGGGACATGGGCGTCGGACGTTCGCCGCGCCCGCTCATGCAGGCCGTCAAAGCGCCCGTGTTCCCCTTCGGCAAGTTCCCCGGCATTGATGTCGTGCTCGGTCCGGAGATGCGCAGCACCGGCGAAGTCATGGGCGCCGACGCCACGTTTGGGCTCGCCTTCGCAAAGGCCGCCGTCGCCACGGGGCTTTCGCTGCCCATGTTCGGCAATGCACTCGTCAGCGTAAATGATCCCGATAAGAAGCGCGTGATTCCCATCGCCCGCGAGCTGCGCGCCCTCGGCTTCAAACTTTTCTCAACCATCGGCACCCATCGAGCGCTCAGGGCCGAAGGCATCGAATCCGTCGTCGTCTCCAAGCAGGCCGGCGCGCCCGAGTCTTTCCTTCTCGATCTCATCAACCACGGCGTGCTCGATCTGCTTATCAACACGCCCGTTCATTATGGTCCCGCATGGGAGGAAGGCCGGTGGCGCGCCGCGGCCACGGCCAGGCGCGTCCCCCTGATTACGACGCTGGCCGGCGCGCGGGCGGCTGTCGAGGCGATCAAGGCCCTGCGCCTACAGGCGGGCGGCGGCGGCGCGCTCGGCGTCCGTGCCTTGCAGGACTATGGCATGGGCAACGTCTGATACCTGTCGAATCACAGCCCAAATCACGCTTTCAGCATATCGCGTCTGTTATTCGGACCCCGCATGACTGAGAGTATGCGACTTTATGGTGCCGGGGCTTGAAAGACGCTTCGCCTCGCGGTAACATTTCCTGAGTAGGTGAGCCTGCTGTTGCTTCACGCCTCGCCCAATTGCCCCCCTGCCGCACTGCACTCCTGACTGGGGTTCGAGGAGGATTAGAGAATGAGACGTCGCCGATTACGCATGTTCGTTCTTGCGAGTTACATCACCGCCGGAGCGTTCATGACTCAGTTCCTTACGCTGTGCGCCTCGGCCGGGACGGCCGGTCTGTCGTCCAGCGGTCTGCTGATCGACAACAACGGCTTCTTCCTCGGCCTGTTGCAGGTTTGCGGGCAGGCCAACTTCATCATTGTCGATGATAACAACATTCCCGTTGGCGGCGTTCAGAACCAGGCGGATGATCTGATGTACGGCTGTCCGGTCGAACGGATCGTGATCGGCGGCTGATGTGCTTGAATTCGGAAATAGATTTCCGATTCTTGATGCTCTAGAGAATGTTGACCGTCGCTTGCCGCATTGATGTGCGTTCATCGATGCTCGGCGGTATAAGGTTGTGTGAAAGCCTCGCCCCAAACTTCCAGGAAGGCAGAACAACATGCGAAACTATAAGAGAATGAGACGGAAGCTCGTCGGCCTGAGCCTGCTTGCGGCGGGCGGAAGCCTGTTTGCGAACAACTGCATCAACTTCGCCGCGTCGCTTCCGATCTGCGGCGCCGTGTTGACGTTCTGCTCCCCGACGGATCAGATCAACCTGCTGTGGCCGCTGCTGCAGACGCCGGACTTTTCCGCGGATCCCTCCTGCACGATTCCACTCGGCTGCGGACGGGGTGATGAGAACTTCTTCCCCGGAGCGCCTCCCGGATTGCCGGGTGGTGATGTACCTGAACAGCCGACCGACGACCAAGGCGGCGGCCCCGGCGGCGGTGGCGGCATCGGCGGCGGCGGTGGAGGTGGTGGCGGAGGAATCTGACGCAAAACGTCAGCCACAACGACTGTCGCGGCGCGTAGCGCGCCTAACCTGATACACCATGGCCCGGCCGACTTGGCCGGGCTTTTTTTGCGCCGAGTAGTTTTGCGGCGATGGGGATGCCTGAAGCCTCACATCATTCCGACCCGCGAATCGGCTTGAGATCGTGCGCCGCGCGGATCTGATTGACCGCCGCATGCACCTTGCCGTCTTTCACCAGCCATTTCGACAACTGCGAGGTCGTCACGCCCAGGCGCTCCGCCGCGATTTGCAAACCGCCGCCACAGAACGCCAACAAGTCCAACGCGTGCGCGACCACCCGGGCGAAATCCGGCGATCGAACGGATACGCTGATCACCCCATTGGTCGTAATAAACTCGCGAATCACTGGAACCGCGGAATCCAGCTCCGCCATGTCACTGCGCCGCACTTCCAGTGCGATGGCCCGGCGCAGTCGGCGTAAGGCTCGGGCTTTGTTTTCGTGTTGCGAACGGCTTTCTTCCGCAATGACCATCACGCCGCTCGGCGAATGTCTCAGCCGCACCGCCGAGCTTGTCTTGTTCCGCTTCTGGCCGCCCGGACCGCTGGCCCGATACGTGTCGACCTCGCATTGCCGAAGCAATGCGGCATCGTCCAGCGCCAGCCAGGCGTCGCGGACTGATCCGCTCACGGCGTTCACTTTCACGGCCGTTTGTCTCGCTGAGGAAAATCCCAAAAAAAGAAAGACCCGCCGACGAACGCGTCGCCGACGGGCCACAACCTGAAAGGCTGCCAAAGCCGCAGCCACGTTCGCTGCTAACTACGGCAGCCTGATACAGTCACTCGTCATGGATCACCTCCCTTGTAACGGGCAGTCGTCCCCTCGCAGCCTTGAGTGCTCGGCATGCGATGGGCAATCACCCTTCCGGCGGCCGTCACCGCTCGGACACAACGCCCGATGCTTACGCATCGCTCGATCCGCAGCGAACCCGAACGGCCGCGCCCCTCGCCCATGTTTTGAGAGGCCGGCGCATTTGATCGCTCCGGACATCTAAAGTTTAGCTTCCATTTTGAATGAAGGTCAATGAAAAAATGACGCCGGCCTTGGGATAAGCAGCCATGAAAACAACGCATGGGCGCTGTTCAGCCCCATAACATCGGCGCATGCCGGACATCGCCACACGGTCGCTTCTAACAATCTGCAATTCAAGCGGTTAAACGAGAGGGGAACCCGTCAGCCGATTCGATCCGACGAGTGAGATGTGGCACGCAGATCGTCGTCATCATCGTCGTTTGAAGGTGTGACTTCTTCGCCGAGGAGTTTCTGCTTCATGACGCGGCCAATCTTGAACTTGACCGTTCGCTTTTCAGGAACCTGAACGCGTTCGAGCGTCTTGGGGTTTTGCGCGATGCGCGCGGCTCGCACCTTGCTTTCAAACACACCGAAGTCACGAAACTCCAGACGGTTGCCTTCGCCCAGTTCGTCGACAATCTCATCGAGAAAGCTCTGGATGATGCGCTTGACGACGACGCGCTTGTTGCCCGTCTCTTCGGCGATTCGATCGATGAGTTCTTTTTTCGTGACTGTTCGCATGGTGGAAGCCCCGTGCGCGATTTTCTGGACCCGCTCTGACAACCGATGCCGTTATTCGGCTTCCCGGCGCGACCGAACACCCGATGGCGGACGGTCGAGCTGAACCCCTCGAAATTGACGTAACCTATCCTACCGCAACCAGTTCCTGCTTCGCAAGCCCTGATTTAACCGTTCCAAAGTCGCAGGCTTGCTCTCAAGTCCAGTTCATAGCCGAAGATACGATCCGAATACGCTCGGCTTCCGAGCGGTCCACCGGAGACGGTTATCACATAAGAACTTATGTAACAACACATTACAGCAGAACGAGCGACAGGAAATGTGAGGCCGATGGACGCACGCGATTTTGACTTCATCACCCCCGGCCGCAGTCCGATACGACAAGACAAATTCGAGAAGGAATGGCTGAGAATCCACAAGCCAAGCGAACTCGGAGAGAACGTCGTGCGGTTCCACATCACTCTAAACGAACGCCATGCCGATGGCACTTGGCGACATCTCCTGTGATACTGACAACGCGATCGCATAACCATTTGAAAATGCCGTGGTTGCATCGAACACACGGGAGCATCGACGAAACCGGTCACCCTTTGCATGAGCCATGCGAAACCGCTAACCTACAGGACTTTCGTCAACATGCACCCTCCACCCCATTTGCATGGGAGTCGCGGAAATGATGAAGTGGCTTCGGCAACACAATAAGAAAATCATGGCGGGCGTCGTTCTGTTCGCCATGCTCTCATTCGTCGGCGGACAGGCGCTGTACGATCTGCTCGGCGTGAACCCCAACAAGCTGATGGTTCTGCAAGTCTTCGACCAGAAAATCAGCCTGGCCGAACTCAATGTCGCCGAGAAGGAAACTCAGATTCTCGACGGCATGTTCATTCCCTGGGCCGGTGCGGCCGCCGGTGATCTCGGTCCGCGCCATTGGGTCATGCTCGTCAAGGAAGCCGAACGCGCGGGCGTCAACATCTCAGAGGCCGACGTGAACGACTTCCTCGAACAACGCGAGCAAGTCCTATTGCAGGCGGGCCAGGGATCGATCACCGATATCCGAAAACGCATCGGTCTGTCGATGGCCGGCGTGCGCAGCGCCGTCGCGCGATGGATGATGGTGCAGCGAAACTTTGAGCGCGTCCGACTTGCATCGCTGCCTTCGGAGCCACAGGTGCGTCACTACGTTCAAGCCACCGAAGACAAAATTCAGATCGCATTCGCCTCGCTCGACGCCGAGCAGTTCATCGACTTTGACGAACCGATCACGGAAGAGGAAATCGCGGCGCAGTTTCAGAAGTATCGCGACGTGCTTCAATCCGAGAGCGAGGACGGCTTCGGATACAAGCATCCGCGGCGCGTCCGGCTTCAATATGTTTCCGCGTCGGTTTCGAAGATCAACGCTCAGACCGATGTGTCGCTCGACGAGATCAAGAACCACTGGAAGGCCAACGAGTCGAAATACCTCAAATCGATCACCGTTGAAGAACCGGTACCACCCGATCCGGCCGCGACGCAGCCGGCCGAGCAACCGGAGATGCGCACCATCACGAAGCAGGTGCCGAAGTCCTTCAGCGAAGCGCGAGACGAGATCGCCGTCGAGTTGCGCGAGCGAAAGGCGAACCGCCTTGCTCGGCAGGTGATAAATCGCCTGGCCGATGAGATGATCCGCCCGTGGAACGAGGTCAAGACCGACCCCGAGACCGGCTTCAAGCCGATTCCGCCCGTGGTGGAAGACCCGGAATACATGCAAACCGCGATGGCCCAGGTCTCGGCGCGGTTCGGCGTCACGCTGGACTACACCGAAACGCCGCTCATGACGGCCGAGCAGGTACGCGATGACTTCAACTTGCGCGGCGCCGAAACGCCGGGCGATGCCGATGAGCCGCTTCGCATTCAGGACTTCGCGTTTCGCGTGCCGGAGTTTTACAAGCCCGAAGGCGAAACCGACACCTCGCTGCGCCTGCAGCGCTTCCAGACGCCTGTCGTGCCGCTGACCATAGCCGGTCGTTACACGTTCGAAATGCGCGGCAACCAGCTTGTGCCCAAGGCGGGCGAGCCGACCTCATTCATTCTCTTCCGCGTCGTCGAAGTCCACGACAGCGAACCACCCGCGAGCCTTGACGAAGTGCGGGCCCAAGTCGAGCGCGATATCCGCCTGAAGAAGGCATACGAGCGCATCGAGCCGATCGCGAGGGAATTGAGCGCTGTCGCCTCGCGCGTGGGCATCGACGTGGCACTGACGTACTTTGACGACTTGCGGACCCAGCGCGGCGTTCGCTCCGCGGCGACGCCGCCGGCCTTCGCGCGGATGACGCGCGTCACTGATCCGAAGCAGCGCGAGTCGTTGTTGAGGTCCAATCAGCCGCTGCTGAAGCATACCGACGTGCCCAGCATCGGCGCTTCAAAGGCGTTCATTGACGCATGCTTCGATATGACAAGTGACGCATGGACGTCACCGATTCTCGATGTGCCGCAGACCAGCGCCGTGCAGGCGGCGACGACGCAGCCGGCCGCCTCGCCGCCGCCGAAGGTGCGACATATTCCTCTGCCCGCGCAGAGAAAGTGGGTTGTCGTCGAACTGATTCGCCATACGCCTGTTGACATCAACAAGTACGAAACCGACAAACGCAAATTGGCATTTCAAATGCTGGCAGGCGACCGGGGAATGGCCGCGCAATTGGCATGGTATGATCGTTCGTCGGTCGAATCGCGCTGCAAGTTCGTCGAGTTGGACCCGGACGCCGTGCAGCGAGCCATGCAGGGAATCCGTTCAAAGCCGACTGCGCCGTTTGTTTATTAACGGCCGGTACAATCTGGCAGCTTCATCTCGGCAAGCGCCGGCGTGCCCGCCGGTGCGTTCATTTCCGTTCACCACAGATGGCCATCGGCGCGCTGAGCAGCATCGTCGGTGCGCATGGATCCCGAACCCGATCAATCTTCGAGGCACGTAAAAAAACCGACCGGCGACCGGATCAGGAGTGAATGACCGTACAATGACGAGTAAGCAATCCTGAGCCGCCGCCGGTCTCTCCCCACTCCTTCCCTGTCCGACGGTACACGTCGCGAGAAGGCGCTGAATCAGAACACGGCTCGTGATTTGATCAGCTAGCTTCACTCCCCTCCGTAATGGACAACCGTCGACTTTTTAGAAATTGAACTCGGCGCCAAGACGCCAGAACGTTGCCTGTTTTGCAGAATCAACCCATCGCGGCGGGAGGCTTGAGAATCGCTAGAGCCCGCCGACTCAGATGAGCGCCAGCATAGCGTTTTCGCCTTGCCAAAGTCAACGATTTCCGTGGGTTCACACACGCCAAAATCAGATTCCAGACGATGCCCGTGTCAATTCGATCACCCCCAAAATCGAACTGCAATCGATAGCGAGAACCAGCGAATTTTCGCCGACTACGGACAGTTTCCAATTGACAAGTTGGTCCACTTTGGCTACGGTATTGAGAACGAGTCTCAATTAACCAGCCGTGACGCTGGAGTCAATTCCTGAGGCGCGTCAGAATTCGGCGCGATCGCTGCATGTCGAGAGCTTTGTCCGATCTTTCGCCAGGCCAAACCGGCCGTGTCACGCGCGTACTTGCCGAGGCCGGCATTCGGCTTCGCCTGTTGGAAATGGGCCTGACGCGTGGAACCCTCGTGCGCCTGGTTCGAATCGCGCCGCTGGGCGATCCCATTGAGATTCATCTGCGCGGCTATCGCTTAAGCGTCCGTCAGGCCGAAGCGGCCGCCGTGGGCATTGAGGCCGCCTGAGGATGACATTCGCATCCGAAGCGGGAGACGCTCGTTCAAAGGTGCGGCACATCGCCGTTGCGGGCAATCCGAACTCCGGCAAGACCACGCTTTTCAACAGACTGACCGGCCTGCGTCAGCGCGTCGCCAATTATCCCGGCGTGACAGTCGAAAAACGCGAAGGCCGACTCTCGGGCACCGACATCATTCTGCTCGATCTTCCGGGAGCCTACAGTCTCAGCGCGCGATCACCGGACGAGGAAATCGCCCGCGACGTGCTGCTCGGCCGCCGGACCGACACGCCTCGACCTGACGCTGTTCTATTGGTTATCGATGCATCCAATCTGGAGCGCAATCTCTATTTCGCCACGCAGCTCATTGAATTCGGCACGCCGCTGGTCATCGCGTGCAACATGATCGACGCGGCCGAATCGCGCGGCGACAGGATCGACTGCGACGCGCTCTCGCGCGAGTTGGGCGTTCCCGTGATACCAACGTCGGCTCGTGCCGGCACGGGCGTCGATGCCGTCCGAACGGCACTCCGGGACATGACGCTCCGCGAAACTGCGCCGCACAAGACCTCAGCCCGGCCGTGGAAGCTGCCGCAGACGTTCGAAGCCCAGATCGACCGCGCGGCCGGCGCGCTCGCGGCTACCGGCATCGAGCCGATTGAATCCGCTCCCGCCGCGGCGCTGCTGTGGCTGACCGATGAACTGTCAGGCGACGTCGCCGGCACGCGCGCATGGAAGGCGATGCTGGAGCACATGCCGCCTGAGCACGCAGCCGAAGCGCGCAGCGCCGCCGATTCGATTCACCGCGCGTATCCGAACGCATCTGAAATGGTGATCGAGGCCCGATATCACTGGATCGCCGAACTGGGGGCGCGCGTCGTGCGGCCTGCGCGTGGGGATGCGAGCGCTCCCGCGAAGTCGCTGACCGATCGTATCGACGCCGTCGTGACCCATCGCATCTGGGGCACGGTGGTCTTTGCGATCGTCATGTTCCTCCTCTTCCTGTCGATCTTCTCCTGGGCCAAGCCGCTGATGGATATGATCGAGGCCGGCCAGACCGCGCTGGCGTCATGGTCGCGCTCGTTGATTCCCGAGGGGCCGGTACAATCACTGGTGACCGACGGCGTCATTGCCGGCGTCGGATCGGTAGTCGTCTTCTTTCCGCAAATTTGCATCTTGTTTCTCTTCCTCTCCATTCTCGAAGACTCCGGCTACATGGCGCGGGCGGCGTTTCTGATGGATCGAATGATGAGCCGCGTCGGATTGCACGGTCGCAGCTTCATTCCGTTGTTGTCGAGCTATGCCTGCGCGATACCCGGCATCATGGCCACGCGTACCGTCGAAAACCGTCGCGACCGGCTCACGACGATTCTCATCGCGCCGCTCATGAGCTGCTCCGCGCGGCTGCCGGTTTATCTCATC
>CAZRFP010000029.1:26280-33362 GCA_964599535.1 uncultured Planctomycetaceae bacterium | reverse complement strand
CCAGTTACACATTGCGGGGCGAGACATACACAGCCTATGTCCACAACGCCACGAGCATGGACGCTACAGAGGCCGCGGCGATCAATGCTCTCGATATGTCCGCCACGAATCCGGGCCGCGTTATTCGTGTCAGGAGCGGTAACTTCCAATTGCTGGCCGGCGCGCGACTGAATGGCACGCTGTTGGTTTCGGGCGGTCGTTTGGACATTTACAACGGCGTGGAAATCACGCCTGTCGAAGGATTCCCGGCGCTGATTGCGACGGGTGATATACAGTTCGGAGCCGGCAGCTCAAATGCGAGATTCAACGGGAGCGTCATTTGCGGCGGCACCATCAGCGATAACGGAAATGACATGGTTCGTCTCGATGTGGTCGGTACGGCGATCATCAGCACCGGGCTTATCATTTCGCAGGCGCAGGCTCGATTCAACTTCTCGTATTCACCGTTGCGAGCCTGGCTGTTTAATCTGGAATCGCCGCCGCCGAGACAGCCGATTACCGTCATAAGTTGGGTCGAGGATTGACAAAGGAGTGTCATCATGCATGAGTCAAACAATACCGATCGCGCGACGCGGCTCTTTCAGTGGGCGGTCGTGATTCTGCTCGGATTGATTGCAGCGGCCTTATGGGACGGGCGGCCGAGCCTGCTGCCGCAGGCCGCGGCGCAGATACCGGACACGGCGCTGCAGCGAAAGCAGATGATTGACGAGCAGCGGGTCACGAATGAACTGTTGGCCCGTATTCTCAAGCATCTGGAGACACGGCCGATCAAGACGCGCGCGATGAGCGCCGATGAGAACAGGGACGATGCGAACAAAAGCGATGCGGACCGTCGTCCGCCCGTGTCGGTATTTCGCGCTCCCGGCAACTAGGGGCGCGGCCGGCCCTTGGGGCAGTTTTGCCGAGGCGGGTGACAATGGGGGGGGGGAACATGAACCAGCGCAAAGCCTTCACGTTGATGGAGCTGATGATCGTTGTGGTCATCGCCGCGATTGTGTTCACGGTGTCGATGTCGGATGGTGCGGCGTCGGCGAAGGCCGGAGTCGATGAGTTTCGGGGCAAGCTTGAGTCCGATCTGAGCTATGCCCGAAGCTTGTCGCTGGCCGATCCGTCAGACCCCGTCATCGTGAGAATTGATCCGGCGCTGAACAAGTACTGGCTGGCGCGCGAGTCTGAACCTGATACGCCTATTGTTCACCCACTCAGCAAGAAAGACTATGTCGTCGAGACGGGCAGCGGCGCGAGCGGCGCTCTGAAGCGAGTCAACGTCATCGCGACAACGCTCGGAGACGATGGAGCGCTCGCTTTTGATCATGTCGGCGTACTGAAGGGCCAGACGCCGGCGATTCTTCGCCTGTATGCAGGCCGGTTGTTCTTTGATATCGAAGTCTCACTCGTACACCAGCGCGCCGAACTGCATGTCAGTATGGACGATTCCCTGGTCGCAACCGTCGACGGCCGGCTTCTTAAGGAAGCGGACGTGGACGATGACACAGTTGTTTATCAGAGCGGCGACGGTGGCGGCGGCGATGGGGGCGGGCTGATATCCAATCTGATTGAAGGCACGACCAACCTGCTCGGCGGACTTTGAATCGCGATGAAACCGCGTGCGGTCATGACATAATCAACGGCTGTAGGAGGCCGACGTGATAAAGCGTGGTAACAAGCGAGGACCGATCGGCCTGGACATCGGCGCCTCAGGCATCAAGTTGCTCCAGTTCGCCGTTCATGCCGGTCAGCCGGTCGTGGCGGCGTCGGCCTATTGCGAGTTGCCGCGCGAGATTCCCGACAATGCCGATCCGGTCGAATTGATCCGGCGCGCCATTTCCGACGCGCTTCGTTCTCAACCTTTCACCGGCCGTGAAGTCGTTACGGCTTTTGGCAACGGCGAATTTCAGATGAAGAACATCCGCCTTCCTCGCATGCCTTCCGATGAATTAAACGCCGCCGTGGAGTTTGAGGCGCAGGAGCGCTTCAATCTCGGCCGAACGCAGGCCCAGATACGCCATTTGCCGGTCGGCGAAGTGCGCCACGGCACCGACATGAAGGAAGAAGTGATTGTCTTCGCGGTATCGGAAGAGGCCATCGCCGCGCGCATTCAGCTTCTCGAATCGCTCCGTCTTGCGCCGATGGCGATTGATCTCGCACCTTGCGCCGTTGCCCGTGCTTTTGTCCGATTCCTGCGGCGCACGGAGGATGCGCACGCGATTAACGTTTTTCTCGATGTCGGTTATCGCGGGACGAATGTCATCATCACGCGCGGGGCGGATGTGACTTTTCTCAAACAGATCGAAGTCGGCGGACGTCACTTCAACGATTCCGTGGCCAAGGCGCTGTCCATCCCGAACGCCGAAGCCGCCGATCTGCGGCTGCGAATCATGCGCGATACCGGCGGGCGCCGCGCCGACGACCGCGGTGATATTCCCGAGGAAATCCGCGCGGTCGTCGCCGACGCGCTGAAGCCGTTTGTTGAGCGGCTCAGCCGGGACTTGCAACTCTGCCTGCGCTACTTTGCCGTCACTTTCCGCGGACAGCGGCCCGACGCTTTGACGCTCGTCGGCGGCGAGGCGCATGAGCCTCTGTTGACGACGCTGTTCGCCGAATCCGTGAACATCCCCTGCATCATCGGGCATCCGCTTCGCGGAATCGGTCGGCTCGGTGCGATCGCCGGACGTGATCGCCGGACGATGCAGCCGGCGTGGGCGACAGCCTGCGGATTGGCGCTCCGCGGCTCGGATTGGGTTCGAACCGGTCCGCGTTTGACCGAGCGAGCCGCGGGTCCGGCCGTGCCGTCAACGGCCGGCGCGGTGTAAATGGGTCACATGGGAGTTGATCACGCGTGTTGGATTGCGATTTCATCCCGAAGGCTTATCACGACAGGCGCAGGCTGCGCGCCATGCTGCGGCGGCGATCGGCGTGCGCGGCGGGCATGTTCGGGATGATGTTGCTCTGGATCGTCGCGCACCATCGGCAAATCAACACGGCCGAAGCGATGCTCTGCGATGTTTCGCAGCAGCGCGATCAGCTCGCGCTCATCGCGGGGAAGCGCGCGGAACTGGAACGCGAGCGCTCCGAACTCAAGGAGCAGATGCGACTGATCGATCGGCTGGCGAATCGCGCGAGTTATGTAGTCGTGCTCGCCGAATTGAGCCGGAGTCTGCCGGCGAATGTCGTTTTGACGGAGGTGGCGGTCCATGCGCCGCTGATGGAACCTTATCTACATGCGGCAGGTCGAAACAGCGCGGCATGCGATTTACCCGCGCCGAGCACGAAGGATTCTGCAAAGCCCCGGTCGGCGCGGCCGATCGAGCCGGAGCAGTTGCGTATCTCCGGCGTTGCGATCGGTCCGGCTGATGTGATCGAATTCGCGGCCCGCGTCGAACGCAGCGGGCTGTTTGATTCGGTGTATATGGAGTCGCTGGATGCGACGCTGTGGGCCGATCGGCGCGTGGAGCGATTCCAATTGACTTGCAATGTCTTACCCCATGAAGGGCGGCTGCCATGAACCCGACCAGGCTGAACATGACATTTGCGATTGTCGTGATCGTGACGGCCGGCGCGTTCGGACTTGGGCTGCTTTTCCCCGGACTGCGCGAGCTGGACGAACGGCGAAAAACGATCAGCCGCGAGATCGACGACGCCCATGCGGCGCAGGTTTCCCTCGGCAGTCTGAGCGATCTGTACAACGATGTGCTGGCGCTGAAGCAAAAGGCCCACATTCTCTGGAGTCGCGTGCCGAGCGAACCGCTTCAGGCGGCATTTCGAAAAGAACTCTTCAAATGCATCGAAGATCATGGCATTACGGACGTCGAAATTCAGACCAAGGCCGAGCGCGAGGTGGATCCGTCAATATTGCCCGTTGAATTGGAGCTTGCGGCGAATATCTCCGTTTTGCCTGTACAGCTTAAATTTGAGACGAACTTCGCGTCATTGTTCAGCCTGCTGTCGCGCATGGAAGAGATGGATCGGCTGGTGCACATCGACGCGATCACCGCGACGAACGACGAAAAATCGCCGGGGCGCATTCAGGTTGATATGACAGTTGTTGCTTATTACCGAAGACCCGCGTGAGGTGTGCCGTGAATTTGTCATTCGATACATTCAAGGAGCAGATCGCGCGGGACAAGAAAAAGACCGCGATCCTCGTGAGTCTGTTCGTTGTGCTGTTGTTTGTCGTCGGACGGCTGTTCATTTCCGGTGCTTCTCCACAGGCGGCAGAGGCGCTTATCGTCGTCCAGCCGGCGACGGCGGCATCGAGCGCGTCGGGCGATCTCACGCGGCCGACGCTCCAGCCGATTGCGCCGGCGCAGTCTGTTGCGGCCCATCCCGGCGCGGCGACGGAGCAGGGCGCATTCGGCACATCGCCTCGCCCGCGTCAGACGGCTTCGCGCGCCGTCATGGTGTCAGACATTTCGCGCGACATTGAACGGGACATTTTCGCATCGACGTCATGGGACCGCTTTCCGCTCTCCGAACAGGCGCTGGAGGAAAAAGAGAAGCGAATGAAATTGGAGAAAGAGCGGGAGGCGGAGGAACGCAAGGCGCGCGAACAAGAGAGAATCAGGCTGGAGGAAGAGCGTCGCCATGCCGAACGGCAACGCGATGAGGCACGCCGGCAGGAAGAGGAGAAATTTGCCGTCGAGTTGGGCGCGCTGGACCTTCAATCCACGATGACAGGCGTTTCGAAATCGGCATACATTTCCGGACGCTTCGTTCGCGAGGGTGACGCGGTGTTTGGGTTCACGGTGCTCCAGATCAGCGATCGCCAGGTGCTGCTTGGCAGGGGCGCGCTGAGTGGGATGATCCAGATGCGCTAGTTCGAGGCGCGGGATGGAACGAACCCGGATACGTCCGCGAATATGGTGCAAGCGCGGGTGGATCAGGGTTGCAGGCCGGATGACTGGATTGCCGCATTTCCGAGTGCGTGATTATTGGAACCTTCTCGCGGTGAAGCCGGATTCTAAGTCAATCGGTTTCACTGTGTGGAGCGCCACCGCTCCCTTACAGTCGCGGCTCTGATTGCGCGGCTCGGCTCGGATTGCATGGATCGATTTTAGGGCCTTAGTGGTGCGGACGGGCGGGGATCGGGTATTTGCTTCAAACGCAATTCGGACCCAGATCGAGCCGATGGACTCTCCTGAGACAACGGAGTGTCCATGTTATACGTCGTCGTCACGGAACAGACAGAACGATCGAAACGCCCTGACGCGCGAGGCGGACGCCCGCGATGGCGCACGCCGGCGTGTTGCATCGGCGTCGCAATCTTTGCGTTGACGGCAGGCGGAGTCACGTCCGATGCCCACGCGCAGACATCCATCGCCGAGTTGTTTCGCAAGGCGCGGGCAGGCCGCGCAGCCGGTCAACTGAATAAAGAAGAAAAGCCATCCAAGCCCGCCGACACGCAAAACGCGACGGCGGCTTCCGAAGAAGGGCCGGACGCCACAGCCCATAACGACGTGCTCGACGCCGCACCGCCGGATGACGACGACGCGAAATCAGCGGAGAGCACGAATACACCGAACGCGGATGCACCGGCAAAACAGCAACACGAAGTAGAGCAGTATGTTCGCGTCGGCGTCGACAATCGCGTCACGATGCACGTCGCCGATCTGCCGCTGGCTGAAGCCATGCGCATGATCAGCGAACCGACACAGCGCAACATCATTCTTGCCAAGGGCGTCACGGGCACGGTGACGGCCACGCTTTACGACGTGACCTTCGAGGCCGCGCTCGAGGCGATGCTCATCTCGAACGGTCTGGGTTATCGCACGCAGGGTGCGTTCATCTTCGTTTTTCCGCTTGAGGATCTGGAACGGTTTCGAGAAGCCGAGCGAAAAATCGAGACGCGCGTCTTTCGGCTGTCGTATGTCCGGGCCAATGATCTCAAGACGCTGATCGAGCCGCTCAAGAGTCGCATCGGAAAGATCGCATTTACGCCCGCGGCCAATGTCGGACTCGGAGGATCGACCGGTCCGACCGATACGCATGGCGACGCGCACTCCGGCGTCGAGATGATCATCGCTACGGACTACGAAGACGTGCTCGACGATATGGAAGACCTCCTTCGCAAGGTCGATGTGCGGCCGGACCAGGTGTTAATCGAGGCCACGCTGTTGCGAGCGACGCTGACCGAGCAGAACGCCCTCGGCATCGACTTCACCACCGTCGGGGGGATTGACTTTACCGAACTCAACAGCACCAGCCCGGCCGCTCAGAGCATTACCACCGGCCTGACGCCACAGAACAAGCTGATGGAGACGACGCTCACGGCGCGGACCGACTTCAACGCCAACGTGCCCAACGGCGGCTTTACGTTTGGCATCATCAAGGATCAGATCGGCGCGTTCGTGCGGGCGCTCGAAACAATCACCGACATCGACATCATCGCCAATCCCAAGGTGCTTGCGCTGAACAAGCAGTTCGGGCAGGTGATCGTCGGCCGGCGCGACGGCTATCTGACGACGACGATCACGGAGACGACCGCCGTTCAGACCGTCGAGTTTCTGGAGACCGGCACGATCCTGACGTTTCGACCGTTCATCGGCAACGACGGCTATGTGCGCATGGAGATTCACCCTAAGGACTCCACCGGAGGACTATCCGCCGCCAATCTGCCCTTCGAACAGACGACCGAAGTCACGACCAACGTGATGGTCAAGGACGGCCACACGATTCTGATCGGCGGATTGTTCCGTGAAGTGACGACATCGAGCCGTTCGCAGGTTCCGGGGCTTGGCAATCTGCCGGGCATCGGCGCGCTGTTTCGTTCGACGGACGATTCGACGGTTCGCGAAGAGGTCATCGTGCTGCTCACCGTTCGCATCATTAAGCCGGAAGTCGACACAAAGGCCAGCGATGAACTGAACGAGGACATCGAGCGGATTCGCGTGGGAATGCGCAAAGGCGTGCAATGGTTCGGACGCGAGCGGCTCGCACAGGCCCACTACAACTGGGCGCTGGAGCACTTGTCGCGCGGCGACGTCGGCCGGGCCTTGTGGGATGCGGAAATCGCCCGGATCACGTTTCCGCGCCACGTCGAGGCGTTCAAACTTTCGGAGCAACTCAAAGGTCATCGCACCTGG
>CAZRFP010000029.1:0-26270 GCA_964599535.1 uncultured Planctomycetaceae bacterium | reverse complement strand
TCGGAGGCCTCGACCATTCGTACGTGGGTGCGCGATCAAATCTTGAAAGACCACGGCGTCGAACTGCCGCCGTTCGGCCGGCCAGCGCCGCCGTTCATCATTCCAACGATCGAAGACATGGAAGACGCTGAGATCGATATGGACCCGATTCGAACCGCCGACGAAGGCTCGGACGCAGCCGCCTCAGTTCGGAAGGAGGCGACGCGAGAATGACGATCTTGCATGACATCGTTCATCGAGTTGATTCCATCATCACGCGGAACGTGCGATGGTCCGCCGCTTGCGCGGGACTCATGATCATCTGCGGATGCGGTGGTGGCGAATCCAGATCGTTCCTGCAGCGCCACATCGACGGCCGCTCGCGTGAAAGTGCGGTCAAGAAATGGGAAAATGTGCGCGGCGACGTCACCCTTCAGCTTGCGCAACAGCATTTCCGCGCTGGTCGCTTGAAGGACGCCGAGGCGGCACTGGCCCGTGTTTTGGCGCTGGGTTCGGAGAGCAGCGAAGTCTACAAATTCGCGGCGATGCTGTACATCGAATTGGGCCAACTGGCCCGCGCTCAGGAGGCGGTCGTCGCGGCGGCGCGGATGCCCGGCTATGACGCGGAAACGGAATATCTCGCCGGGATCATCGCCCAGCGTTACGGTGCGAAGGACCGCGCCCTGTCGCACTACAAGACCGCATTGCAGATGTCGCCGAACGTGCCGGAGTTTGTTCTCGCGACGGCCGAGATGCACGTTTCGCTCAATCAGCCTGAAAAGGCAATGGAGCTGATTCAGATTCGCATTCGTGATTTCGACGGCAGCGCGGCGATGGCCGTGCTGGCGGCGCAGATCGCCCGCATACTGGATCGATCGGACGACGCGGTGACCTATTGCCGCGAAGCGCTGCATGACAACGCAGATGATCCGATCGTCCGCGCCGAACTGGGTGAGATACTCGTATGGGCCGGCCGTTACGTCGAGGCGATTAATGTCCTGCGACCGATCGTCGAGCGCGGCGATTTCACGGTTTCCGCGGAGCGCCGCCCCCGAACCACAAAGCCGACGGCGGTTCCTGTCAGTGTTCGTCGGTCGCTAGCCGAGGCACATTTCGGGTTGGGTGAATATGAAAATGCCTGCCGCCTGCTCCGCACGATCATGTCTGACGAGCCATCTGATGCGGCGGCATGGTGCCTCTTTGCACGCAGCGCGATGATGGTCGGTGACGGCGCGTCGGCGGATGAAGCCCTGACGCGCTTCCATTCTCGAAACAAACCCACTTGCGAATCGCTTTTGTTATCCGGTTACATCGCGCTCTACCTCGGCGACTTTCGGCAGGCCGAGATCGCTGCTGACAAAGCACTGGCACTCGATCGCACCTCCGAAAGCGCCTGGCTGCTGAAGGCCGCGGCGCTGCGCGAGCTTGGTGCGATGGGCGACGCGCTGGAGGCCGTCAACAACGCGGTTGCCGCGACGCGCGGTTCGCCGGCCTCGATCGCCATGCGATCGGCGCTGAGGAACGAGGCGCGCGCCAGCGGCTTTGACATCAGCGAGTCATTGAAACGCGGCGAAACACGTGCGCGATCGACCGCGCTATTCGATAAGGAGGCCGATCTGCCGTGAGCGATCCCGCTTCAAAACCCTGGTCGATTCGCGACGATGAGTCGGATGGCGTCGAATCAGGCGACGCCGTGGCGTTTGATTCGATCTCGGCCGATGGCGCCGGCTTCGGATCAGTCGCTCCCGATGAAGGAGCCTGGCGCTGGACGCGCCTTGCTTCGCCCTATTACTCGCTTGGCGCATTCATTCCCGCGACGATATGGACGCTCTGGTCGCTTCAGTCCGGCGATCCCACACGCGCTGGAAACGTCGGCATCGCGACACTCTGCTTCATCGGAATCGCCATTCTCATCATTGCGCGGCTCGGACATCGAGCGGCCGTGGCCGACTTGATGCGCGCCGTCCGACAGGGTGTCGCGGCCAATCCGAATACGAGTCGGACGCTCGCCTCCGATCTGCGTCCGATCTGGCGCGCCGTCGAGGAACACTCCTCCAACATTGAGGCCCGCACCGCCGAATTGCTCGACGCCCATCGGCGCATGTCGATGGACTTGACGCTTTCAGCGGCGCAGCGGCGGCTCAACGCCGACATCTTCGCCGCGCTGCCGGATCCGATTCTCGTGCTCGATTCCTATGGGCGCCTGATCTACGCCAACGCCGCCGCCGAGGAAGCCTTCGGCTTCGAGTTGGAGTCGACGATGCGACAACCGATCGAATCGCTGGCCATCCGAGACGAGTTTCTCAAGGCCGTGCGCCACGCGCGCGAGGCGGATTTGCGGGCGGCGGAACGGCGCGTCGAGTTTTCCATGTCCGAGCGGTACTTCTGCGCCCATCTGGTTCCGATGGCTCACGAAGCCCGGCAGCCGGGCGAGCAGGGCGGCCACGGGCTGGTAATTCTCGTTCGCGACATCACGCGCGAGCGCGAGACTTCGCGCAAAAAGAGTGAGTTCGTCGCGCACGTGGCGCATGAACTGCGGACACCGCTCTCGTCGATTCGAGCCTACGTCGAAATGCTCGTCGATGGCGAGGCGGCCGACGAGAAGACGCGCGCCGAGTATTACGAGATCATCCAGACGTCGGCCGAACGTCTCGGACGCCTGATCGACAACATGCTGAACATCAGCCGTATCGAGGCAGGTACGGTCCGCATCAACAAAGAACCGATCGCCGTTTCGATGGTCGTGAAGGAGGCCTGCGACATGATGCGTCCGTCGGCCGAAGAGAAGGGCCTGCGGTTGAATGAGCATCTGACTCCGGTGATGTATCGGGTGCTGGCGGATCGGGATCTTCTGTATCAATCGATTCTGAATCTCATCAGCAACGCAGTGAAGTATACGCCGACCGGTGGCGAAGTGTCGGTTCGCATGTCGGCCAATGAGGAAGCGCGGACCGTTCGCATCGAAGTGCAGGACACGGGCGTCGGCATTCCGAAAGAAGACCTTCCGCGCATGTTTCAGAAGTTCTTTCGCGTGGAAGCGAACAAGGATGTGGCAAAAGGTACGGGCCTCGGTCTGAACCTGGTGAAGAACATAGTTGAAACGGTTCATGGCGGCGAGATCACGCTGGCCAGCGAAGCCGGTAAGGGCAGCACGTTTGGGATGAACCTGCCGTTGATGTTGTAAACGGCCGGATGCAATGAAGGGAGCCGGACATGGCAAAGCAGAAGATTCTCGTATGCGACGACGAACCGCACATTCTCCACGTCGTCTCGACCAAGCTGCGAAACGCGGGATTTGAGGTCATCACCGCGCCTGATGGCGAAGTGGCGTTTGAGACCGCGAAAAGCGAGCGGCCGGACCTGATCATGACCGATTATCAGATGCCGTATCTGAGCGGTCTCGAATTGGCGGCAAAGCTGAACGCTGACTCAACCACGGCGAACATTCCGGTCGTCATGCTGACGGCGCGCGGCTTTTCGCTCAGCGCGGACGAATTGAAAGTCGGCAACATCCGCAAGGTTCTGCCCAAGCCCTTTAGCCCGCGCGAGGTGCTGGCAACAGTGCAGGCGCTGATGGAGCCGTCGACCATCAGCGGCTCGGCCTGACATCGCAGATGAAATCAGCCTTGATCCGAGATGCTCAGCAGACACGAGAGGAACCTGGAAATGCCCGCGACAGTGCAAGACATGGTGATGGATCCCGGCACCGGTAGACTGCCTTCACCGGCGTACGATCGGGCCTTGTCTGAACGGCAGTTTCAACGCATCGCGCGCGTCGCGCGCGAGCGCGGGATTCTGCTTTCGCTCTGGAACGACAAGGGTGGACTGGTGGCGATGGATGCCGACGCTGGTCCATTCTGGAAGACGCTGTGCGGACTTGAAAGCTCTCCGCGCGGCAGCGCCTTCATTGATGCGCTTTCGGTCTGCGTGCAGCGCGTTGTCTCTAATCGCGATTCATCGCCGTCGTCCAGTCCTTACGATGTCGTGACATTCGAATCGGCGCCGAACGACGTGTGCCTCGTCGCCGTTCCGATCGTGCAACGGCGCGGCTGTGCGGGCGTGATCCTGGCCGCGGGTGTCGTCGAAGGGCCGGGCGGAGAAGACTTCGCACGGCTGTGCGGCGCGGCGCGGCTTGATTTCAAGGCGCTGTCGAACATGCGGCGGCAATGCAAGTCGTCGCTGAAGGCACTGGCGTCGACGGGTGATCTTCTAGCACTGGCTGTCGAACAGGCCCGCGAGCTGGACGTGGCGCAGAATGAAATATCCTCGCTGACAAACAACCTTGAAAGCACGTATGAAGAGCTTCATCTGATCTACGAAATCAGCCGGCTCATGGGCATTCCCCAAAAGCCGACGCAGATGCTCGAGCGCGTCTGTCGCGAGATGATCGAAGTGACGCGCGCCGCCGGAATCGCGTTCGTCCTGACGCGAAGCGATGGCGTGAACGCGACGACCACGCGCGAGATGCGAGAGACGGCGGACGCCGACTGCGTCGTGCAAATCGGCCGCGCCGCGCCGCGCGTCGAAGATGTTTTGCGCATTCATGAAGCCGTTCCGCAGGCGGCGAAGCTTGAAGCCGACCACATTCTCTACAACAAGGCCGCATCGCGGCCGGAGTTCACCTGGGCGGCGTCATGGTTGCGGCACTTCGTCGCGATTCCGCTGCGGCTCGATGGCGAGCTGATGGGAATGCTCTACAGCATTAACGTCATCGACGACGGCGACTACAACTCCGTCGATGTTCAGCTCATCCGGGCCGTCTCCGATCGCATCAGCGCCGCATTGAAAAACCAGCATCTGTACGACGATCTGGCCGACTTGCTGATGGGGCTTATGTACGCACTCGTCAACATTGTGGACGCGAAGGATCCCTACACCTACGGCCACTCCGAGCGCGTCGCCCGCTTCAGCCGCGCCATCGCCCAGGCGGCGGGTCTTCCGCAGATCGACTGCGAGCGAATCTATCTCGCTGGCCTGTTGCACGACGTCGGCAAGATCGGCGTTCCCGACGCGATCCTGACGAAGCCCGGCAAGCTGACCGCGGCCGAGTTTGATGTGCTGAAGAAGCACCCCGAAATCGGGGAGCGCATCCTGTCGCACATTCGCCAACTGCGCGATTTGCTACCCGGCGTGCTCTACCACCACGAACGCATGGACGGTCGCGGCTATCCGCATGGTCTGGCCGGAGACAAGATTCCCCTGCTCGGTCGAATCATCTGTCTTGCGGATTCGTTCGACGCGATGACTTCGAACCGCACCTATCGCGCGGCGCTGCCGATCCCGGTTGCCGCCGCGGAGATTCGGCGTTGCGCCGGCACGCAGTTTGATCCGGCGCTGGCCGAAGTGTTTCTGAAGATCGGACCGCAGGCGCTATACGACGAGGCGCAGCGTTTCAGCCGCGGAGATCCGGACATCGCGCGCATAGGCGCGTTGTGCTCGGTGCTCAGCGGACGGCCCAGCCTCGCCGGGCGCACGCGGAGCTAAGGGGCGAGATCAAAGGAAAAGACGCCACAATGGCCACGAATGTCGTCAAGTATGATCAAGTCGCGGTGCTGACGTCGAAGGACGACTTCACGCGCGAGGCCGTCGACACGCTGCGCAGCGCCGCGGAAAAGTGTATGAACGAGGGATTCCACAACATGGTCGTGGATTGCTCCCATGTCAGCGCGGTTGACAGCGTCGGACTTGAGACGCTGCTTGATTTGCAGGACCGCTGCGAGGATCAGCTCGGATGCGTGAAACTGTGCGTGCTGGATGAAACACTGGAAAAAATCCTCGTCATCACACGGCTCATCCGAAGATTCGAGACATTCAACGATCTCGACTCGGCCGTCAGGAGCTTTTCATGACGTCGGCCGTCGCCACGAGCACGAAGCGGCAAGTCGGGCAGATTCTGCTTGCCAAGGGACTCATCACGCAGGCTCAGATCGAGCAGGCCGTCAACGAACAGGCCGCGCGCGGGCACAGCCAGCTTCTCGGTGAAATTCTGGTAGACCTTGGATTCGTGACGCAGGACCAGGTGCTGGAGGCGCTGGCCGAGGCGTACAACGTCTGCTACGCCCGCCTGACGCCGCGGCTGGTAGACCCGAAAGTCGTCGATCTGATTCCCCGCGATTTTCTGGAAAAGCACGGGGTGCTTCCGCTATTCAAGGTGCGCAACACGCTGACCGTGGCGTTGTCGGAGCCTTCCAACGTATTCCTGCTGGAGGAAATCGGCCGGATGACGGAGTGCGACGTGCAGGTCGTCGTCGCTTCCACGTCGGACATTGAGAAAATCCTCAGCCAATACGTCAACGCGGCAAATGTCTTCGTCATCGACGACATCATCGAAGATGTCTCCAGCGAAGCCTTCGAACTGATCGAATCCAAAGTCGCCGACATCACGAACTTTGAAGGCATGGCCGGGGATTCACCCGTTATCAAACTGGTGAACTATCTCATCTACACGGCCGTCAAAGAGGGCGCGAGCGACATCCACATCGAACCGGACGAATCACACCTGCGCATTCGCAATCGCGTCGACGGCGTGCTCTACGAAAAGCTGACTCCGCCGGCCGCGATGATGGCGCCCGTCATTTCGCGCATCAAGATCATGGCAGGCCTCGACATCGCCGAGCGACGATTGCCGCAGGACGGCGGCATTCACGTGATGATGGAAGGCCGTCCGATCGATCTTCGCGTATCGACTTTGCCGAATCTGCACGGCGAAAAGGTAGTCATTCGCATCATCGACAACTCCAGCGCGATGGTCAGTCTCGAAGTGCTGGGCTTCTCGATTGAGATGCTCAAGCTCTTCCGCAAGCAGCTCGCGCAGCCCCACGGCATGATTCTCGTCACCGGTCCGACCGGCAGCGGCAAGAGCACCACGCTCTACGCGGCGCTGCTGGAGATCAACTCGCCGGAACGCAACGTCTGCACCGTCGAGGATCCGATCGAATACAACCTGCGCGGCGTCAATCAGTTTCAGGTCAATGAGAAGATCGGCCTGAAATTCGGCACCGTCCTTCGGGCGCTGTTGAGACAGGACCCCGATGTCATCATGGTCGGCGAGGTGCGCGACGCCGACACGGCCAAGACGGCCGTTCAGGCGGCGCTGACAGGGCATCTCGTGCTGACGACGCTGCACACCAACGACGCCGTCTCGGCCGTGACGCGGTTGAACAACATCGGCGTCGAGAATTTTCTCATCAGCGCCTCAATCAACGCCGTCATGGCCCAGCGGCTCGTGCGCAAGATTTGCCTTCAATGCAAGGTTGAATACGAGCCGACGCCCGCCATTCGTCACGCCATGGAGAAAGCCGGCCACAAGATCGAAACACTCTGCAAGGGCGAAGGCTGCGCCCGCTGCCACGGTTCCGGCTATTCGGGGCGTCTCGGCGTCTATGAGCTGTTTCTGCCCGATGAGAACATCCGGCAGGCCGTTTCCGATGACATGCCGCTGCAGGAGCTTCGCAAGCTTGCGCGCCAGTCGAACATGATCACGCTGATGGCTGACGGTCTGGAAAAAGTCAAAGCCGGTATTACGACGGTTGAGGAGGTCTTCCGTGTCTGCGCTTCCTGATACCTGCGCGATCGTCGGCTCTGAAGGCCGTCGCACCGATTCCGCCGCCGAACCTTCGCGATTCCGCGGCGCGCTGTCCTCGCTTCTGAGCCTGGCGGCTGGTCGGAAGGCGAGCGATCTGTTGCTGGTGGTTGATGCACCGCCGACCGTTCTCATCAAGGGGGAGTGGGTCGATTTGGCGTCGGCGCCGCTGACACACGACGAAGTGACGAATCTCGTTGATCCGCTGCTCACCGTTGAACAGCGCGAACGCCTGCACAGCGTGCGCGATCTTGATCTCGGCCTTTCAGTGCAAGGACTCGGTCGATATCGGATCAATATTCACTATCAGCGCGGAACGCTCGCGGCCGCCATTCGAGCCATACCGGATGAGATTCCCGCGCTTGACACGCTCGGCCTGCCGGATCAGGTCCGCACATTCGCCGACTTTCCCAGCGGACTCGTACTCGTGACCGGCGGCACCGGCCAGGGCAAGAGCACGACGCTCGCCGCTCTGATTGACCTGATGAATCGCGGCCGTCCGCGGCACATTATCACCGTTGAAGATCCCGTCGAATTCGCTTTCCTGAAGGGGACGTGCCTGATTGAGCAGCGGCAGATCGGCGATGACGCTCCGTCGTTTGCCTCGGCGCTTCGCCATGTCTTGCGCCAAAGACCGGATGTCATTCTCATCGGCGAACTGCGCGATCTGGAGACGATGGCATCGGCGTTGACGGCGGCGGAGACGGGTCATCTCGTGCTCGCGACGCTGCACACCTGCAACGCTTCGCAGACCATTGCTCGCATGATCGATGTCTTTCCCGCGACGCAGCAAGGGCAGGTGCGGGCGCAACTGGCCGCGTCGCTGCGGGCGATCCTGTGTCAGACGTTACTGCACGACCAATTGAACGAAACGCTCGTGCCCAGCACCGAGTTGCTGATCGTCACGGCCGCCATACGCCGCGCGATCCGCGAAAACGAAGCGCACCTGATCTACTCGATGATCGAGACCGGACGGCGGCTGGGCATGCACACGATGGAGCAGTCGCTTGATGAACTGGTGAAGTCGGGGCGCATCTCGCCGGATACGGCGGTGCTGGCGGCGCCGGATCCGATTCGGATGCAGACGATGCTTGGGCGCGGATCGAAGGCGGAAGGTGACGCGGACGGGGCACTACTGACGGGACTGATGGCCGCTGTGAGCGGTCAATGAGCCGTGTGATTTGTGACCATCGCACAGGCGAGGCGCCAGTGCCACAGACAATCAGAGCCGCGCCCGTCAGGAAGCGGTAGCGCGCGAATCAGTGCCGCCGCGCCCGCATGGAAGCGGTGATGGGGCGGGATTGATTGATCGCTCGCTTGCACGACGCTTCGAAATCGGAGATGTAGGACATGGCCGTTTTCACTTACACCGCCCGCGACGACGCCGGCAACGTCGTCACCGGTGAAATTAATGCCGCCAGCCAGTTCGAAGCCGCGCGCGGCATACGCGCAGAAGGGAAGTTCGTCACGCGCATCGAACCGAAGAGCGCGGAGTCGTCCGCGCGCTCAAGCAAGGTGCGATTCAAAGAAACCGCCGCTGCGCCCTCCGCGCCGGCGACCGGTCTCAATAAGCCCCTTTTCGGCGAAAAGTTCAATCCACAGGACGTCATCTTCTTCACCAGCCAGCTCGCTGTCATGGTCGATACCGGCGTCTCGCTGGCCGATGCGCTGGATGCTTGCGAGCACCCGGGAAATTCGCCGCGCTTCGCGCGCGCGTTGCAATCCGTCATCGCCCAGGTTCGCTCCGGAACCGAGTTCTCCGCGGCGCTGGCCGAGCATCCGGCCGTGTTTTCCACTTTGTATGTCAGCCTGATCAAGGCATCCGAGGCGTCCGGTCAGCTCGCGCCAATTCTCGATCGACTCGCCGAATATCTCGATCGTCAACGCGACATGAAGAAGAAGATCAAAGGTGCGATCACTTATCCGATCGTCATGTGCCTCTTCGCCGTGGGAACGACCATCTTTCTCGTATCGTTCGTGCTTCCGCGCTTCGCGGAAATCTACATCGGCCGCGAGGAGAGCCTGCCGAAACTGACCAAGTGGCTGCTGGCGTTTGCGGATTTCATGTCGACGTACGGGTTGTATCTGCTCGGCACGGCTGTCGCCCTTGCTGGAGCGCTGTTTTACTACTTCCGCACGCCGGCCGGCCGATGGCGGGCCGATGGGCTGAAGCTGGCCACACCGCTGGTCGGGCATCTCTTTCACAAGAGCGCGCTGGCGCGAAGCCTTCGAACGCTCGGAACGATGATCCAGTCGGGCGTGTCGATGCTCGACAGCGTCACGCTTACGACGAACGTCTGCGGCAGCCTGCACTACCAGAAAATGTGGAGCACGGTGCGCGAGCGCATCGAACGCGGACAACAGATTTCGGAGGCCCTTTCCGACAGTCCGCACATCCCGCGATCAGTCGTGAAGATGCTGAGCGCCGGCGAGCGCGGCGGGCGGCTCGGCGTCGTAATGGAGCGCGTCGCCAAGTTCTGCGAGGCGGAGATGAACGTGGCCATCAAGGCGCTCACCAGCCTGATCGAGCCGGCCATCGTTCTGTTTCTGGGCGTCGTGGTCGGCGGGCTGGTGCTGGCGATGCTGCTGCCGATCTTCTCGATATCGAAGGCGATGTGAGGCCGGCTTGAACACACGGCTTGGCCTGTGGTGTAGCATCCATTTATTACGATAAGGAATTCTTGCTCAGCCGTTTGTGGGCCTTTTTTCCGGTGCTTCCCGACCTGATGCGCGGCACCGCTCGGCGGGTCATTCGTGCGGATGTGATGCACCGTGAATGGCAGCTTCGGCGGACCGGTTCTGTTTCGGTGGTATGCATTTCGGGTTATACTCCCAAGCTGGTTTAGATATCGTCCGTTGAGGCCCTGGCGGCGCGCTGCGTTTCCGATCTGTAGGCGTGTGCGCTCCCAACTATGTTTGCAAGACACACATGAGCGACCAGACACCGACCCCCAAACAGCCCGAAATCATCCAGGACCTGCCACTCGTCGAGGAGATGCAGGATTCCTACATGCGCTACGCGATGAGCGTCATCGTCTCGCGCGCCCTGCCCGACGCACGCGACGGGCTGAAGCCCTCGCAGCGGCGAATCCTCGTCGCCATGAACGACCTCAAGCTCGGTCCGCGCGGGCAGCATCGCAAGTGCGCGAAAATCTCCGGCGATACGACCGGCAACTACCATCCCCACGGCGACGCCGTCGTCTATCCCACGCTCGTTCGGCTCGCCCAGCCGTTCAACATGCGATATCCCCTCATCGACGGACAAGGCAACTTCGGCTCCATCGACGGCGATCCACCGGCCGCCATGCGCTACACCGAGGCTCGTATGACCTCGGCCGCGACCGACATGATGGAAGACATCGACAAGGACACGGTCGATTTCGTTCCGAATTATGACGAGACGACGACAGAACCGGTCGTTCTGCCCGCCAAGTTTCCGAATCTGCTGGTGAACGGCAGCACCGGCATCGCCGTCGGCATGGCGACGAACGTGCCGCCGCACAATCTTGGCGAGATGGTCGACGCACTCGTGCTGCTCATCGACAACCCCAACGTCACGCTGCCCGAACTGATGGAGAAAGTCCCCGGCCCCGATTTTCCCACCGGCGGTCTGATCTGCGGACGCCAGGGCATCATCGATGCCTACACGCGCGGCCGCGGTTCGCTCAAGCTACGGGCCAAGACCCACTCCGAAGAAATGAAGGGCGGCCGCGTTCGCATTGTCGTCGACGAGATTCCATACGGCGTGCTGAAAAACACCATCACCGAAAAGCTGGTGGAGTGCGTCAAGGACGGCCGCCTGCCGGAAGTGAGCGACGTGCGCGACGAGTCCGACCGCAAGAATGCGATTCGCCTCGTGATCGAATTGAAGTCCGGCGTCAGCGAGGAGGTGGCGCTGAACAAGCTTTTCCGCCATACCCCCATGCAGACGACCTGTTCAATCATCAACATCGCGCTCGTCGGAAAGCAGCCGAAGACGATGGGCCTGAAAGAGTTGATGCAGCAGTACATCGACCATCGTCGCGACGTCATCACGCGGCGCACGCGTTTCCTGCTCCAGAAGGCCCGGCAGCGGGCACATATCCTCGAAGGTCTCATCCTCGCCGTCGGTGACATCGACGCGATCATCGAACTGATCAAGGCCTCGCCCGATCCGGCCACCGCGAAAGAGCGTCTGATGGCGCGGGCGCTGCGTCTGGGCGAGTCAGCGGTGCTGGCGAAGCTGCTGCCCGAGGCGTTTGCACGCCGGGCCGCCTCGCGCGATCAGTTCCTCACCGGCGTGCAGGCGGGCGCGATCCTCTCGATGCAGCTTCAGCGCCTGACGGGCCTCGAAGTGGAGAAGCTCGCAAAGGAGTATTCCAACCTCGTCGAGGAAATCGAAGGCTATCAGAAGATTCTGTCCGATTCGGCTCTGGTGCTGGACATCATTCGCGAAGACCTCTTTGAAATGAAGTCGAAGTACGGCGACAAGCGTCGCACGGAAATCACCGGTGAAGTCGGCGAATTCAGCATGGAGGAGTTGATCGAGGACGTGACGACGATCGTCACGATCTCGCACGAAGGCTACATCAAGCGCACCAGCCCCGATGTCTATCGCAAGCAGGGTCGCGGCGGGCGCGGCATCCGCGGCAGCGACACCAAGGAAGGCGATTTCATCGAGAACCTGTTCGTCGCCACGACGCACAATTATCTGCTCTTTTTCACGAATCGTGGGCGCGTCTATTGGCTGCGTGTATATGACATCCCCGAGATGGCCCGCACCGCGCGCGGACGGTCCATTGTCAACCTTCTGAACATGCAGGAGAGCGAGTATTACACCGCCGTACTGACGGTCTCGGAGTTTGAAGAAAAGTTCGTCATGTTCGCGACAGCCAAGGGCACGGTGAAGAAGACGGCGCTTGGCGCGTTTTCCCGCCCGCGCCCCAGCGGCATCATCGCCATTGGTCTGGACCCTGATGACACGCTCATCAGCGTCGCCATCGCCGGCGACGATGACGAAGTCGTGCTCGGCACGCGCGAGGGCATGGCCATTCGCTACAAGGCGACGGATGTCCGCGCCATGGGCCGCGGCGCCGCCGGCGTGCGCGGCATCTCGCTGCACAAGGGCGACGAAGTCGTCGGCATGGCCGTGATTCAGCCGGGCATGAGCCTCCTCACCGTTTGCGAAAACGGCTTCGGCAAGCGAACGGACATCGAGGAATATCGGCTCCAGAAGCGCGGCGGCGGCGGCGTCATCAACATCAAGGCCACCGAGCGAAACGGCAAAGTCGTCGCGTTGCGTTCCGTGCGTGACAGCGACGAACTCATGCTCATCACCGCCGGCGGCATCATGCTGCGAACAGATGTATCCTCGCTTCGCGAGATCGGCCGCGCCACGCAGGGCGTCAAGCTTATCTCCCCAGGCGAGGGTGACAAGGTCGTGTCCGTCGCCAATATCGTCAAGGATGATGAAGACGGAACCAACGGCAACGCCGAATCCGACGCGGACCGCGTATCGGTCGAACCGACCGCTGACGTACCGCTGGATTCGGATGGTGCAACCGGCGAATCCGATTCCGCAAGCTGACGCGCGACTGAGACATGAATACACTTCGCCCACACCTTGATCGCGTTCGCGCGGGGCTTCTGCGGTTTACCGATCTGCTTGCGCCGCGCTTGTGCGCGGGCTGTCTCGATGCCATCGGCCACAACAGCCGAAAGCTGTGCCTGAAATGCTGGACGAGTCTGGCTGAAAACATCTCATCGGAATACTGCCACCGCTGCGGCAGTGAATCCGGACCGCATCTCCTGATCGACGACTGCTGCACGGCCTGCCGCGAGAAGCGCGCCGGACGAATTCGCTTTAACGGGTTCGTTCGTGTCGGCCGTTATTCCGGCGTGCTGCGCGAACTGATTCTTCGCTTCAAGTCGCGATGTGTGCTGGACGATCTGCTTGGCGGGCTGCTGGCGGAGGCGCTGCGGCGCGAATTGGGCGGCGAATCGGTCGACCACTGGACGCCGATTCCATCGCATTGGCGTCGCGTCGTCAGGCGGCGCTTTCAGCCGACGCGCCTGCTCGCGGAGCGCGCGGTCGAGAAGCTTCAGTTCCGCTCATCAAGGCTGCTCGTCATGACGCGTTATGTTGATCAGTTTCACAGCCGCCCCGGTTTGAGCCTCAAGCAGCGCCAGGATGAAGTTCGCGGCGCGTTCGGCGTATCGCCCGGTTTCGATTTGACCGGCCGGACCGTGTGCATCATTGATGATGTCTGCACGACCGGCGCGACGCTGGCCGAGGCGGCGCGCACGCTAAAGGCGGCCGGCGCACAGCGCGTATTCGCGGCTGTTCTGGCGCGTGCCGATCGCAGCGCGGCCCGGCTTGCGATGGGTTGACCGGCCGTCATACAGGCCTTACACTCGCCGCGGGATCGGCCCTCGCGGCGCAACCATTTGTTGCTCAATGCTTTAGGGCCGATTGGGTTCTGTGGTAGGCAGACATGAGCCATCGGACGGGTCGCGCGGTTGCATCCGATCGACGCCCGTGAAATGATAGGATGTTAATGAACATGCAGATTACCATCAGTGCGCGTCATTTCGATCTGAGCGACAAGCTCAAGGCATATGCCCTCGAGAAATCGACAAAGCTGGAGCGCTTTTACGATCGATCGCAGACGGCCGAAATCATCTTCGACAAGGAGTCACTGACTTTTTCCTGCGAGTTGATCGTTCGTGCGGACCATCACGCGACATTCGTCGCGAAGGAAAACCACGAAGACCCTTATGTCGCGCTCGATGCGGCCGTGAAGGACCTCGAGCGCCAGTTGAACAAGCACAAAGAGAAGTTCCGTAATCGGAAGCACCCCGAGGGGCCTTCGGCCTGAGCGCTTCACGCGGAACGCATCGCGCGAATCGTCCGAATCGCCAACCTCCATTTCAAAGGCGGAAATTCATGAAGCTCTGTGATTTCGTCGTGTCGGACGCCATCGTCGCCAATTTGCAGGCGACCGATCGCAACGGCGTGATTCGCGAACTGGTGGAGTCCCTCGCGCAATCCGGCGCGCTGGTCGCCGACGATGTCGAAGTCATCGCCAAAGCCGCCATTCAGCGCGAGAACCAGGGCAGCACCGGTTTCGGAAAGGGCGTGGCCGTACCGCATGTCAAGCATGTGAAGGTCCCGCGCATCATGGCCGCCATCGGGCGCAGCGCTTCCGGTGTCGACTTTGCAGCCTTGGATCGGGCGCCGGTCTATACGGTTGTGCTGCTGCTTTCGCCGCCGGACTCTCCCGACGGCCATCTTCAGGCGATGGAAAACATCTTTCGCCACCTGCAAAAAGACAACTTCCGCAAGTTCCTTCGACAGTCGGAAACGTGCGAGGCGATTAAGGACTTACTCAAAGAGGCCGATGAGGGCGGCGCTGTCTGAATTCCGCACGTCGCGACGCGGCGCCTCGACCAGAACTTTCCGAACAAGACTCACGAGGCGTCCGGGCGAATGCGGACTGTCAGGAAAAGCCATGGACGGACGACATGCACCAGAACGATTCACATGCCGAAATCGAGGTCACGATCTCGAATCTGCAAGGGCTGCATGCCCGTCCGGCCATGAAGTTTGTCGACACGGCGTCGCGGTTTTCCTCGGAGATACGAGTACACAAGAACGAATTGAGCGTCGACGGCAAAAGCCCGATGGAGATGATGCTTCTCGAAGCCGTCAAGGGCACGGTCTTGAAGCTTGTTGCGCGCGGTCAAGACGCCCGCAATGCCCTCGACGCCCTGGCCGAACTCGTCAATTCCGGATTCGGCGAGGAATAAACCGCGCCCATGGCTTGTTAATGGCGCGAATCGCTCGGCCACATTCCCGCGGGAGTCAGCCATGCCGCTGAAACGGGGAATTGGCGTATCATCGGGCGTGGTCATCGGCGATGCCTTGGTGCTCGACACCGAGGAAGCGCGCGTTCCCAAACGCACCATTCCACCCGATCAGATTCCGCACGAACTTGAGATTCTGGAACGTGCCTTCGATGCGGCACGCGAGGACGTCACCGCCGAGCGCGCTCGATTCGCCGAGCGCGCCGGAAACGACCTCGCGGATATCTTCGGTTTTCACGAGCGATGGCTGGCCGACATCAAACCGCGAAAAGAAATCTCCGCGCTCGTCGAAACCCACAAGTACAGCGCTGCCTACGCGGTCAGCATCTTCATGCGACGCTATCGCCGCCGCTTTCAGGAGATGAACAGCCCCTTTCTTCAGGAGCGCGCCAAAGACGTTCAGGACATCGAACGCCGCCTGCTCTACCATGTCGGCGGCGAAACGCGGCAAGACCTGCAGTTGCTCGAAGAGCCGGTCATCATCATCGCCCACGATCTCACGCCATCGCAGCTTGTCGACCTGGAGAGCACCAAGCGACTGCTCGGCTTCGCCACGGATGCCGGCGGAACGACATCCCACACCGCCATCATCGCCGCCGGTCTCGGCATTCCGGCCGTCGTCGGACTTGAAGACATCACGGCGCATGTGTCCAGCGGCGACAAGATCATTATCGACGGTCTCCACGGCGTCGTGGTCATCAATCCAGATGCCAATCAGCGCGAGGGCTATGCCGCCGAGGCCATTCACCTTCAGGAAGTCCGGGCAACGCTCGACGAAATTCGCGAACTCGATGCCGTCACGCGCGACGGCCATAGAGTCGATTTGCTGGGCAATATCGAATTTCCAGTCGAGATCGCCGATTGTCTGCGCAACGGCGCGACCGGAATCGGCCTTTATCGAACTGAGTTCCTCTTTCTGAGCGAGGATCACACGCCGACCGAGGAAGAGCAATTCGAAGCGTATCGGGATGCCGTCGCCATGATGCAAGGCCGTCCCCTTGTCATTCGCACCATGGACCTCGGCGGCGACAAGATGCACCGCGCCGGCGTCTGGGAGGCTGAGAAGAATCCGTTTCTCGGTTTGCGCTCGATTCGATACAGCCTGCAGAACCTGTCGATGTTTCGATCGCAGCTTCGTGCCATCGTGCGTGCCAGCGCCGGCGGCGATGTGCGCGTGATGTTCCCGCTCATCTCGCGCATCATGGAGCTTCGCCAGGCCAAGTTCGTGCTGAGTCTCGTAACGGAGGAACTCGAGGAGGAAGGCTACGAGTTTCGGAGCAACATTCCCGTCGGCGTCATGGTCGAAACTCCGGCCGCCGCCGTTTGTGCGCGCGAGCTGGCGCGGGAATGCGAGTTTATGAGCATCGGAACGAACGATCTCATTCAATACACGCTAGCCGTCGATCGCACCAATGAACGTGTGGCCCAACTCTACACGCCGGCCGATCCATCCATTCTCCGGCTGATTCATCGCGTTATTCGTGATGGCCATCGGCAGGGTTCTTCGGTCAGTCTGTGCGGTGAAATGGCCGGCGATCCGCTCTTCACTATTCTCTTATTGGGTATGGGTTTACGCTCATTTTCGATGGCGGCGGGAAACATTCCGCGAACGAAAAAGATCATCCGCAGCATCGCGATGACCGATGCGATTCGTGTTCGTCGCCGGGTTATGTCCTTTGAAACTGAGCGAGAAGTGTTAAACTACCTTCGCGACGAGACCCGGAAGGTCTGGGGCGACATCTGATTCTTGTCGTGCCCATCTGGGCGGTGTTCGCGCTCGGCCGATCTGCCGAACGACGAGTCGCGAAAGGGCGTCATTTGCGAAGCACGAAGCTTCGGCGCCTTTTCGCCACTCGTTTCAAAGCGAGTGCCGAGAATGTATCCCGATCATGGCGCTGTGTTGGCGCCATGATGCTATCGGGAAGAACAGTGAATAATTGAGCAAAGAAGGGATTACGAACGCGTTGCGCCATCGTTTGGCGATTCGATACGCGATCAACGGCGATCTGAGGTTTCTTTCGCATCATGACACGCTTCGGCTATTTCACCGGGCGATTGCCCGTGCCGGACTGCCGATACGCCATTCTGAGGGGTTCAATCCTCGTCCGCGCGTCAGCATTGTCATGCCGCGGCCCGTCGGCGTAGCGTCTGACGATGAACGCCTTGTGATCGAATTGACCGAGCCGATCAGCCCGGACGACGTATCGAGCCGACTTGCGGCGCAAATGCCCGAAGGGATTCGTATTCTGGACGCCGTACGGTTGGGCTTGCAGGATCGCGTGGTGCCGCTGAAAGTTGAGTACATTGTACCGCTTCAGCAGGCAGATGCCGCGACCGTTGGCCGAGCCTGTTCGGACTTGATGGCGAAGCCGAGCTTCATCGTCGAACGTTCGTCCCCGACCGGACGAGGTTCCAGAATGATCGACATTCGCGTATTTCTGATTGAGATGCGCGCGTCGGACGGCATGTTGGTCTGGTCTCAGACCGTATCACAGGACGGCACAGCGCGTGTCAACGAAGTCCTGGATGCCGTTGGGCTTCCGTCGGGTCATTGGACCCATCGCGTTATCCGCCGCACTGCGACGTTTCGCGAGTGATCTAGACGCAGTCTCGTATCATCCTTTCCTGCTCGGATTTGTTGAATTCCGAGGAACAGAGTGTCAAAGCAATCGAAGCGCTCCTCATCGCGCAAGAAGAACGAGGATGAGACGGCCGCCGATCCCCAGGCCGCCGAGAAAACGAAGAAAAAGGTACGATCGAGCCGCAAAGTCGTCGCAAAGTCCGATGCCGCGCCGGCTCGTCGCCGTACCCGAAAGCCACCCGTCGAATCATCGACCGCAGTCGCAGAAAAGCCCGTCACGCGCGGTGCGCCGATCGCGCCGGCCGTCGAAATCCCCCTTCAGCAGGCACGCGAAGTCGCCAGGTTTCCGTCGTTCGGCGCGGGCATCTTCGATGACGAGTCGGATTCGCCCCCTCCGGCGGTTGAACGCGCCGAATCGCCCATGCCCGCGCCGCCGACTGCCACCCCTCCGGCACCGGAGGCGCCCGGGCGGCATGATGATCGACCGAAAACGTCGATTCAACCGTCGCCGCAGCCGCCGCGCTCATTGAAGCCGGCCGAACCTGCACGCAAGTCGCGCGGTCGAAAGTCACGCAAAGAACGTCTCGCTGAAGAGGCCGCCGTCATCGCGGCGTTGAAGAATGCGCCGCCGACGCCGCAATCGCCGCCGGCGGATTCATTTGCCGCCGCAGTCATTGATTCTCCACCGGCGGCCAGTCCGTCAGAAGCTCTGGCGGATGCCGCTGTGTCCGGTGAGGCCCCGCCGTCGGAAGTCCTTATTCTGGCCGGTGACGAGACGCCGCAATCGTCAATCGCCGTGGGTGTCGAGCCTGTCATGCCGGAAGTGCCCGGCAAGCGCCGGCGCCGCCGTCGCGGTCGACGTGGTCGAGGACGCGGCGCCGAAGGTCAAGCCGCGGCTCCACCGGGCATTGCGGAGAGCGCTCCCGCGGCTGGCGCGATGGAGGATGCCGTCGAAGGCGCGGTTGATGCGCTGGACGACGCAGAATGGTCACCTGATACGGGCGTTGATCTTGAAGCGGAGGACGACATCGAGGCGGATGATGAGGCCCGCGCTCTGGTCTCTACCGATGGCAAGACCGGCGAAGCCCGCGAAATGCTCATCAACGTCGCCGAGTCCGAGGAGTGTCGTATCGCGGTGCTGCAATCCGGACGGCTTGACGAGTTGTTTGTCGAGCGAACCGCCGCTTCCTCAAACGTCGGCAACATCTACAAGGGCCGCGTCACCAACGTTGAGTCTTCGATCCAGGCTGCGTTTGTTGACTTCGGCCTGCCGGCGCAGGGATTTCTGCACATCAGCGATCTGCATCCACAGTATTTTCCCGATGGCAAAGCGGAGACGACCGAGCAAGTCGGCAAGAAGACGCCGCGTAGAAATCGCCCGCCGATCCAGAACTGTCTGCGCCGAGGACAGGAAGTGATCGTGCAAGTCATCAAGGAGGGAATCGGCACGAAGGGGCCGACGCTCACGAGCTACGTCTCGTTGCCCGGCCGGTTTCTCGTGATGATGCCGGGAATGGATCAACTCGGTGTTTCGCGCAAAATCGAAGACGACGAGCAGCGCCGCCGGATGCGCACGCTGCTGGAGGGCCTGACGCTTCCCAAGAGCATCGGCTTCATCGTTCGAACGGCTGGCGTCGACAAGCACCGCCGAGATCTGCAGCGCGACCTGAACTTTCTCGTCCGCCTGTGGCGGCAGGTGGAGAAGCGCATCAAGTCCGAGCCGGCGCCGGCGGAACTGTATAAAGAGTCTGACCTGGTCATCCGCACCATCCGCGATGTCTACGACTCGACGCTCAGGCGCATCGTCGTCGACAGTCCGGAGGTCGCCACCCGCATTCGTGAGTTTCTTGCCATCGCAAGCCCGCGCTCGACCGACGTGGTCGAAGTGTACGACTCGCAGGAGCCGCTCTTCCATCGATTCGGCATCGAGGCCGAGATCGACAGGTTGCATTCGAAGACGGTGCCGCTGCCGTCCGGAGGCTCGCTCATCATTGAGCAGACCGAGGCCATGGTCGCCATCGACGTCAACTCAGGTCGATTCCGCGTGCCGGAGAACTCCGAAGAAACGGCCTATCGCGTGAACATTGAGGCGGTGGACGAGATTGCCCGCCAGCTTCGGCTGCGCGATCTGGGCGGTCTGATTGTGTGCGATCTGATCGACATGACGCAGGATCGGCACCGCCGCGCCGTTGAAAAGCGGCTGGCCGACGCCCTTCGCAAACACAAGGAGCGCGCCAAGATTCTTCGCATTTCGCGTTTCGGGCTTCTGGAGATGACGCGCCAACGGCAGCGCCCTTCGCTGCTCAAAAGCGTCTTCCGCGACTGCCCGCGCTGCAGCGGCACAGGCCGCGTCAAGTCACCCGAGTCGGTCGCGCTCGATGTGATGCGGCAGATTCGCCTTGCCAGCAATCGCGAGGGTATCGCCCGGATCGACGTGCGCGTCTCGCCGAACGTCGCCAACGATCTGCTCAACCGCAAGCGACATCAGCTCACCGATCTTGAACGAACCAAGGAACAGACGATTCAGATTCATGCGATCGACGCGTTCGGACTGGATCAAGTCGAAGTACTCTGCTCCGACAATCGCGGCCGAGATGTCCATGGTGAGCACGCCCAACAGGACGCGCGCGGCCAGAGTCGCGCCGGGGGCCGTTTCCAGCAGCGCGGCCGTCGGCGCGGCGGTCGAGGTCGCTCGCGGTGAAGTCGGTATACAAAATAACAGTTGAATGAATCGGCGTGCCGCTCGATTTTACGCGCTGGCGGTCGAACGCATCACATGCCCTTGGCAAGCATAACGCAGTTGGAGTATTCCGCTTGAAATCGACTTATAAGATCATGTTTCGGCCGGCGCGTCTCCTTGCGTGCTGCGCGCTCGTGTCGGCTTTGTGCGGCGCGATCGGCTGCAATACGCCGGTCTGGGTGCTCGATCCGAATTACGGGCTGAAGCTCGCTGAAAAAGAGAAGAAGCCGATCGTCTTCTACTTCAAAGAGTGGGATTCGGCGCATCATCGCAACATGCGCGTGCAGGTGCTGGACCATCCCGAAGTTCGCAAGGAGCTTCTGAACACCGTCAACATCGAACTTGAATTCGCATGGAGCGATCCCTACCGAAAGATCTACGGCGTGCAGAAACCGCAGGTCACCGTCGTTTGCGACTCGGAAGGCAACAAGGTTGGCACGGGCCTCTACGTAAACCCCGTGCCGAGCGTGCCGCGATTTCTTGAATGGCTGCGCGAGGCAAAGGCGCTCGCGAAGACGTCGACCGAGCAGGCAGGCCGTCCCGTCAGCGAATCACCGCCGTCCGCGAATTGAGTCGCCGCGCGGGATCGTATGCGCGCACGGAAAGTCCCCCGGCGTTCGATGCCCGCCATTGATCGGGTTCCCGTCGCCGAAGTGAATGATGGTCGATGCCATCGCGCCGTCACCACCGGCGGGGGCGCCATCGGCTTCGATGATTGCGATCCGATCTCCGAACACGCGATGACCTCGACCCATCGTCGGCCGCGCCGCTACGTCCACGCCAATGTCTCCGCCGCCGTAGATCAGGTCATCAAACCGCAACGGCTCGGCCCGCTCGACGCGAATCTTCTTCCGCGCCCACGCGCTCGCGTCGTCCGCCCCCGGCCAATCGCGCACCCATCCGCCGAAAAACCGATACGCCTTGGGCGACGCCTTCGCGCTGCCGATCAGCGGATGCGCGCCGCCGGCACAGAGCATTCTGATCGGCAGGTAATACATCGCATCAAACCGCGCGCGCTCCGCCTGCGGCAACCGATGCCGCTCGTGCCATCCCGCCGCCACCAGTGCGGGCCGCGACGTGAACCACCAATACCACAGGTCGGTCCCGTCCCAGTTAAACAGCCCGTCGTCGGTGACGTGGGCAAGGATCGATCGCAGGCCCCACCGGTGCGCCGCCACTGATGCGTCGCCCCAATCTTCGAGCGGGTCGAGCGCATTCCGCCCGCGAGAGTCGACAACGGTGATACCATCCATCGCCAGCAACTGGGCGAGCCAGAAACGGCATCGCAGGCCGACGCCGATGTTTGTGCCCCAGATTCGCCCGGCCCGCAGATCGTCGAGGCAGCGCGTCAGAACCGGGCGGAGAATTCCACGCGCTTCGGGTGACAGAGACGCGATGCGACACAGATCGGGAATCCACCACATGGTCTGGTCGTGAACGGACAGCCCGCCCGGCCAGTCACGGGCAATGCGATGACAGACGATTGACATCAGGGACTTCGCGCCGGTGTCCGGGGGTTTTGCATTCGCGACGGGGTCCGATTCAGTGGGAGCCGGCAATCGTTGTTCTGCAGATGGATCACGAAGTCTGGTCTCGCGCGGTCGCGATAAGAACTCGTGTTCGGCGGTATAGAGCGCCACCTGTATCACGCGCTTGATGTCCGAATGCTGATTCAGGGCGAATCGCGAGGCGTTTTGTCTCAACCACGCCGCCCGCTCAACGCGCAGCCGATCCGCCTCTGGATGCAAGCACGCCGCCGTCAACTCGCCCGGCGTATAGATGCCCATCGACTCATCGCGGCCATCCGAACCCGGCGCGGCAAGGAAACACAACGGCAGACATGTCGCGACCAGAATCATGGTTGATGACCGAGAATCGACTCGACACGGAGACCAAGCCTTCCGCGCATTCTACTTCCCTTCGACGACCGCCGCGCCATTGTTGAAACCTCTTGTCATTAAAGCGATTGCGATTGTTGCGACGGTAGCGGCCGCCGTCGGCCAGGCGCTTCCGCAGCGGACCGTTTGACGCTAGAATCGCCGGAGTCTGTGCAGCCGCCGTCAAGCGGTCTATCGATTCCAACGATCGAAAGGAGTTTTCGTGCCTCGACAAAAGATCGCGTTGGAGAATTACGTAGAGTCACTGTCGATCCTCGATCAGGACGGCAAGGTGGACGCGTCGCTGGAACCGAAGATTCCCAAGGACGATCTTCGCAAGCTCTTCCGCGCCATGCTGCTCGCACGACGATACGACGAACGCATGTTAAACCTTCAGCGGCAAGGTCGCATCGGCACCTATGGCCCGGCTCTCGGACAGGAGGCCGCGTCGCTCGGTCCGGCCTATGCCATTACGCTCGATGATTGGTTCGTTCCGTCGTTTCGCGAGCCTGCGGCGACGCTTTGGCGCGGCTGGCCGATGGAGCGCCTGATCCTGTGGTGGGGCGGCAATGAAATCGGTTCGACGCCGCCCGAGGGCGCAAACGATCTGCCGATCTGCGTGCCTGTCGCGTCGCAGGTCCAGTATGCCGCCGGCGTGGCATGGGGCTGCAAGCTGAAGAAAAATGGCGCGGTCGCGATTGGCTTCGTCGGCGACGGCGGCACGAGCGAGGGCGACTTTCACGAAGGCATGAACTGCGCCGCTATCTTCGGCGCGCCGCTCGTGATGATCATCCAGAATAACCAGTGGGCCATCTCGCTGCCGCGCAAGAAGCAGACAGCCTCCCAGACGCTCGCTCAGAAGGCCATCTCCTACGGCATCAACGGCATTCAGGTCGACGGCAACGATATTCTCGCGATGATCGTGGCCTCGCAAGAGGCAGTGAAGCGCGCCCGTGAAGGCGGCGGACCGACGCTGATCGAGGCTGTCACCTATCGTCTTGGCGTGCATACCACGGCCGATGATCCGAAGAAATATCGTACCGACGAGGAGGTCGAATGCTGGAAGCCCAGGGATCCGCTGACGCGCTTCTGGACATACGTGAAAAACAAGGGCGTGCTGACCGACAAGGATCGCGAAGTCATGGAGGAAGAGATCAAGAACCAGATTTCGACCGCCATTGAAAAGGCCGAAACCTACTCGCCCGACGTATTCGAGCCGTTTCACCACAGCTTCGCCGAGATGCCGGAACATCTGCGACGGCAGTATGAGGAGTTCCGGGCGTATCTTTCGGCGGTCAACGGTTCGTCGCTCGGTTCAGACGGCAGCTCGGAAACACTGGCCGGCTACAGCCGGCATTTGCATTGATCGCCGCGATTTGAACGACAGTGAGACAATCGCGCGGGCCGGCGGCCTGCCCGATGTATTGAGGACATACGTATGGCACAACTCACAATGGCCAAGGCGCTGAATCTCGCACTGCGGGAGGCGCTTCAGGAAGATGCGTCCGCGCTCATCATGGGCCAGGACGTCGGACAGGACGAAGGTGTCTTTCGCATCACCGAGGGGCTGCTGAAGGACTTCGGACCTGATCGCGTCATTGACTTTCCCGTTGCCGAGTCGGCAATCGTCGGCACGGCCGTCGGACTGTGCTTCGCCGGCTTCAAGCCGATCTGCGAGATGCAGTTCTCCGGCTTCGGCTATCACGGTTTTCATCAGGTTGAGAACCACGTCTCGCGCTTCCGCAATCGAACGCGCGGTCGTTTCACCTGCCCGATGGTCATCCGCATGCCTTATGGCGCGGGCATCCGCGCGATCGAACATCACAGCGAAAGCCGCGAGGCCGTCTGGGCCCATCTGCCCGGTTTGAAAGTTGTCATTCCCTCCGGACCGCGCAACGCCCGTGCGTTGCTTCGTGCGTCCGTGGCCGATCCTGATCCCGTCATGTTTTACGAGCCTAAGGCCTGCTATCGCGCCTTCAAAGAGGAAGTGCCCGATCAGCCGGAGACGATGGAAATCGGCAAAGCCCATGTCGTTCGGCAGGGCAGCGATGTGACGATCATCTCTTACGGCGCGTCGATGCGGCCGGTGCTTGAAGCCGCCGACGAACTGAAAGACGAGCACAATCTCGACGCTGAACTGATCGACCTGCTGAGCCTTGTGCCGCTTGATACCGAGACGATCATGACGTCGGTGCGCAAGACCGGCCGCTGCGTCGTTGTCCATGAGGCGCCGCGCAATTGCGGTCCGGCCGCAGAGATCATCGCCCGTATTGTCGAAGACGCCCTGATGTATCTCGAAGCGCCGATTGAGCGCGTGACGGGCTACGATCTGGTCATGCCGTTTTTCAATCTGGAGCGTCCCTATTTGCCGGATTCGACCAAGGTCGTCATGGCGGCGCGCAAGGTCGTAAATTACTGATCGACTTGGCCGCGCTGCGTGCGGCGCGGCGATTTAGAACATAGCAATTACTCAGGAACTGCAATGGCCAAAGAATTCAAGCTCCCCGATCTCGGCGAAGGCATCCACGAAGCCCAGGTCGTCAACGTCATGATCAGCGAGGGCGACACCGTAAAGTCCGATCAGATGGTCATGGAAGTCGAAACCGACAAGGCGTCGGTCGAATTGCCTGTTCCCTATGCGGGAACGATCGCCAGTCTGAATGTCAAGAAGGGCGATACCGTCAAGGTCGGTCAGGTGCTGCTTGTTGTCGGCGAGGCCGGCGAGAAGGCGGCATCCATGAACGCATCGAAGGCGGTCGAATCGCCCGCGCCGAAGGTTGCATCCGCACCGGCCGCTTCGGTGGCCAAAGCGACGGAAGCACATGCCGTCGGCGGTGACGGTCGACCGGCCGCTCCCGTGATACCGGCGCGCTCAACGACGGCCGTTGTACACAACGAAGGTCCGATCGCCGCCGCGCCTGCCGTTCGCAGATATGCCCGCGAGAAGGGCGTCGATCTGCGACACGTGCATGGCACCGGCCCCGGCGGCCGCATCGTGAAGGAAGATGTCGAGCGCTACGAGATCGCCGGACCGACGGGCACGGGCACGCCTCGGCCGTCAACGGCCGCGCCAACTGTTGGAGAGAGTCGCTCCCCGGCCGCGCCAGCGTCTGATGCGCCCGCTATCTCCGCTTCGCCGACGGTAGGATACGAGCCGCTCCCGGACTTCTCGCAGTGGGGACCGGTCCGCCGCGAGAAAGTGGCCCAGATTCGCAAGACGATTGCCCGCCAGATGCAGCGCGCCTGGACGCTTCCGCGCGTCACGCACGGTGATGAGGCCGACGTGACCGATCTCGAAGCCTTCCGCAAGGAGCATGGCAGCGTCATGGCCGATCAGGGCGTGAAGCTGACGATCACGGCGTTCATCGTAAAAGCGGTGGCCGGCGCGCTTCGCCAGCACCCGCAGTTTAACTCGTCGTATGATGACGCCGCCGGCGAGCAGATATTCAAGGAGTATGTGCATATCGGCGTCGCGGTCGACACTCCCAAGGGGCTGATGGTCCCCGTGCTGCGCGATGTCGACCGCAAGGGCCTGATGACGATCTCGAAAGAGATGAAAGAGATCGCCGATCGAGCGAGAGACTTTAAGCTGGGCATCGACGAGATGCGCGGCGGTTCATTCACGGTAACAAATGTCGGCGCGCTGGGCGGCACCTTCGCCACGCC
>CAZRFP010000028.1:3673-33595 GCA_964599535.1 uncultured Planctomycetaceae bacterium | reverse complement strand
GCCGGCGCCTTCATCAATCAAATCTACTTGGCCGGTTCGGAGCTGGGCGCGCTGTTCCACGTCAAGAATGCCGCCGGAATAACACCGCCCTTCGTCTACGGCGATACGTCCATTGCCGCGCACCCGCCGGAGACGAACGTGCTGGCCGACGGATCAACCCCGCTCCAGCCCGGGCGGACATACTGGCTCCAGCTTGTCTGGTCCGACACGAGTATGGCGCCCTGGGAGTTGACGTTTGAAGTGCGCCCCTGATCCGGCCAGTCTCAGGTAACTGATTCTGGCCGTTGTCAGAAGTTGCTCCAGCGCGTGCGCTGGAAGGCGAATTGAAAGCGGTAGATCCACGCCGCAATCAACGCGCCGTTACTCGCAAGCATGACGAACGGCTCGATTTCCATCATGCCCAGCCCATAGATGCGACGGATGCCGAGTAGTTCTGATATCCAGCTATCGTAATATGCGAAACTGGTCACGAGCAGGCCGTTCAAAATGCAGAACAACCAGAGAAAAGCCGATTCGTAGCCGATGATGACGGTCGCATGATGCGTTTCGGCGAGTCGCCCGCGAAAGGCAGCCCACGTTGTCGCGAGCGCGGCGACGAAACGAAGCAGGCACCAGCCAATGAGCGGCGTGCCGAGCAGCCCTTGCACAACCATCATGAGGAAGAAAACCGGTACACCGGCTCCGAACTCAAGCGACATCAGAAAAACCCAAACCGCCGTTGCGATGCCCATCCAAATGAGATTTGTCCGCAGAAACCGGCCGGCCGACTTCCGATCGGCGGTCAGCGCAAGCCGCGAATAGAAACGCCGCGGATCCAGAACGACGTCGATCACGGTATGGACAAACGAGAGGTAGCTTACGCCGGTTTGCCATGCGTTCTTGCATCGTACGACGCCGAACTCGATGGACTTTCGCGCTTCGTCGCCGCATTCGGAGCAACGACCGTCGGCCGGAACATGAGTCAGGTCGTATCCGCAGTTCTCGCAGCGCGGCGCAATCGACCCACGCAACCTTGCCGCGCCGACGGCTTCCGCCGCTTTCGTAAGCCAGATCAAGAGCACGAAGACAGCGCCAAAGTTGAAAAAGAAACTCAGGACGAGCAGGTAAGCGTCGGAGTCCGCGTTTCTCATCACAATCATGGCGATGCTCATAGACTGCACAAACAAAACCGGAATCGTGAGCAACGTCAGCCAGCCCATGCCGGATGCAACGACACGAAACGAATCGGCCAGTCCGCGCCATGCGTTTTCGCCACGATTAACGGTCGGCAGGAAAAGCCACGCGCCGATCAACGTCGCAAGCACCAGTCCGGCCAGGCCGAAGATCAATCCAAACTCAAGCGGGCCGACCGGCCCCATGGGATGCAGTGTGGACCAGAGCGTTGACCATTGGATTTTCGGAATCGTTACGGCATCGGGCGAAGATGCCATTTGACTACGGATCTCAAGACTGACCATGTAGCCCACGACCACCCATGGTAGAACCGACACAACGAGAATCAGCGCATTAAAGCAATATGAGAAAATAAAAGCAGGCAACGGCGCACGCACCAAGATTCTCGCGGCTGAGCGCGGGCGGTTGAGTCGCCACGGTGCGAATACGACGCGCCAGACGCCCCGAACGCGCCGAGGATGGATGTCGAGAGTGTGAAACTCGGGGATGTGTTCAATCTCAGACACGCCACATGGCCCCTATTTCGTAACGATGCGAACGTTCATTCGGCCAAGGCGAAATCGATTGGGTGCAAGACATCGTATACAAGTGGAGCTGCGCGAACAATACCGCGCAATCAGAGGCGTGACCGCCAGGAAAAGGTGGGAATGGCGGCGACACCGGGCCAAGGCGGCAACACCATACAATAGACGCGAACGCGCTGTTGTCCGCACCGGCGATACACCGGTGCCATGCTTACGCCCCGGTCATTTCTGCTTCTTTGAAGATTTCGACTGCGCGGAGTCCTTCTGCGCGCCGGAATGATCGCCGGGAGACTTCGAATCGGCCGGCTTCGGATCCGGCTTTTTCATCGCGTCCTTTCCAGTTTCCGAGGATGTGCCCGTATCCGTTTCGGACTTGGCGGCCTTCTTATAGCCTTCGCTGCGATAGTCGGTCTGGTAGAAGCCGGAGCCTTTGAAGATGACCGCGCCGCCGGTGCCAATGAGCCGCCGGACCGGCCGCTTCTCGCCGCAAGTTTCGCATTCGGCCTTGCGCAAGGGCGCGGCCTTGATCGATTGAAACACGTCGAACACTGATCCGCAGGAAGAACACTGATATTCGTATGTCGGCATGATCCGTGCTCCTTGGCGTCAATACAGACTATTCGCGTCGAGCAAATCGTTGCGTTGCGGTGGTGTCGTTTTTGGGTTTTTCGTATTCATACGGATGTCGGTCGCCATGCGCCGATCTGCCTGGACATCACCGCTTGCTGACGGTCGCAACTCTGATTGCGCGGCTCTGATCCTGCTCTCAATTCGCGGCCTCGCTGGGTTCATTGGACTGCGACGCGCTGCCCGCCGAAGCGGGGTTATCACTGTCAGCATTTCGACCATCATCTCTGGCGGCGGCGACGACGACTTTGGCATGACGCAACACGCGTTCGTGCATGGTGTAGCCCTTCTCGTGCTCCAGCGTCACCGTACCCGGCGGCAGTTCGGAATGAACGTCCTGCATGAGCGCCTCATGCAGCTCGGGATCGAACGGCCGGCCGACCGATTCGATCGGCTCCACGCCGTGCTGGCGAAGCGTCTTGAGGAATTCATCGCGAAGCAGGCGCACGCCATCGACGAAGGCATCCTGCCGGTTGACGGTTTCGACACTGGCGAGCGTTCGCTCCAGTCCGTCGAGAATCGGCAGCATGGCCTTGGCGAGGCCGAGCGAGGCATGGCGCCGCTCATGGGCGTGCTGCTGGCTGAGGCGTTTGGCGATGTTGGCGCACTCGGCCTGGGCGCGGAGCAGTTTGTCCTTCAGTTCGTCGCGCTCCCGCGTAAGTGCCGCGATCACGGCATCTGGCGAGGCATCAGCGGCGTCGGATTGAGCCGGCGCATCGGCGGAAGGGCCGGCATCATCAGCGATCCGCGTATCGTCGGTCGCTGAACCGACTCTGCCATTCGCGGCGGCCGAGCTCCGCTCTTCGGTTGTATGCTCTTTTGAGGTCATGTCACTTTACTTTCGACCATCCTGAACGTCTTGACATCTCATCCATCGCGCGCGATTGAGGCGACCGCTCGGCGCGATGCCAAGTCAATGGCATCCTTATCCACTACCTTCGAAGAACGCCTTGAGCTTATCAAAGAAACCCTTCGACTCCGGCAGCACGCGGGCGTCTTCGGTCGCGGCGAATTCGCGCAGCAGCTCTTCCTGCCGCGCATTGAGCTTGCGCGGAATCTCGACCATCACGCGGACGATCTGATCGCCCATGCGGCCGTTGCGCAGATCGGGCAGGCCGATGCGAGACAGCCGGATCATCCCGCCATGCTGCGTGCCGGCGGGGATGGTGACTTCCTGTCGGCCTTTGAGCGTCGGCACTTCGATCTTCGCGCCCAGCGCGGCCTGCGAAAAGCTGATCGGCATGTCGCACAGGACATCGTTGCCGTGTCGCTGCAGAAACGGGTGCGGCTTCACATGCACATAGCAGTGCAGGTCTCCGCGCGATGTTCCGTCGTCGCCCGGCTCGCCCTCGCCACGGAGGCGAACGGCCTGGCCGTCATGAATGCCTGCGGGAATCTTGACCGTCACGACGCGGCGCTTCGGCTGTCGGCCGGAGCCTTTGCACGTCTTGCAATGGCGCGTGATCGTCTTGCCGCGGCCGTGGCACGCGGGGCAGGCCGTGACGACACGCGTGGAGAAAAACCCGCCGCCGGCGGTTCGCTCGACTTGTCCGTACCCGCCGCAGGTGTCGCAGACGACGATCTTGCTGCCTGGCTCGGCGCCTTTTCCGTGGCAGGCGTCGCAGAAGTCGTTTCGCGTGAATTCGATCTGCTGTTCGATCTCACGCTGCACCTCTTCGAGCGAGATGACGATCTCGGTCTGCAGATCGACGCCGCGCGAGGCGCGATGCGACGCGCCGCCGAATACGTCGCCGAAAATATCGCCGAAGATGCTGAAGATGTCGTCCGGCCGCATCCGCGAGAAGTCGTGGCCGGCCGTTCCGCTCAGACCGGCGTGGCCGAATCGGTCGTATCGACCGCGGCGCTCGGCGTCGGACAGCACTTCGTAGGCCTCGGAGGCTTCCTTGAACTTCGCTTCGGAATCGGGATCGCCGCCGCCGCGATCGGGATGGTACATCATCGCTGCCTTGCGAAAGGCGCGCTTGATCTCATCCGGCGACGCGTCGCGGTTGATGCCGAGAACCTCGTAGTAATCGCGCTTTTCCGCCACTGACATCGCTGCATCGTCGCGCCGAAACGCCATCGAAACACTCGATGCGCGCCGGCTTATTCATCATACTCAAGTGGCATCGAGGCGGAGCGGTACTCCGGCCACGATGCCACTTGCTTTCCTCGTTTCCTTTATCGGACAGAACCGGGGATGATCTGATCGTTCTCTTTGTCCTTCAGTTCCGTCACCATCACGTTGCTCATCAACAGTGTGCCGGCGACGCTGGCCGCGTTTTGCAGTGCGGAGCGAACGACCTTGGCCGGATCGATGATGCCGGTCTTGACCATGTCGCAGAATTCATCGCGGCGGGCATCGTAGCCCCAGTTGCCCTTGTTTTCGAGGATTTCCTCGACGACGACCGCGCCATCCTTGCCGCTGTTCTGCGCGATCTGACGCGCCGGATAGCGAAGGGCGCGCGTGACGATCATCATGCCGGTCTGCTCGTCGCCTTCCGCCTTTTTGGCGGCCTGCGTGATCGGCTCGATACATCGCAGCAGCGCGACACCGCCGCCGGGGACGATGCCCTCTTCGACGGCTGCTCGCGTGGCGTGGAAGGCGTCGTCGACAAGGTCCTTGCGCTCCTTGACTTCGATCTCAGTCGCGCCGCCGACGCGAATGACGGCGACGCCGCCGGTCAGCTTGGCGAGGCGCTCTTGCAGTTTTTCGCGGTCGTAGTCGCTCGTGGTCTTTTCGATCTGGGCGCGGATCTGATTGGCACGGGCCGTGACATCCGCCTTCTTTCCAGCGCCCTCGATGATCGTCGTGTTTTCCTTTTCGATGACGATCTTCTTCGCGCGGCCGAGCTGGTTCAGCTCGATGCTCTCCAGTTTGAGGCCGCGATCTTCGCTGATGAACTCGCCGCCCGTGACAGTCGCCAGGTCTTCCATCATGGCCTTGCGCCGATCGCCGAACCCCGGCGCCTTGACGGCGCAGACCTTGAGAATGCCGCGCAGGCGGTTCACGACGAGCGCCGCGAGCGCTTCGCCTTCGATTTCTTCAGCGATGATGAGCAGCGGTTTGGACGAGGTGACGACCTTCTCCAGCAGCGGCACGAAATCGCGCACGCTGCCGATCTTCTTTTCGTGGATCAGAACGTATGCGTCTTCGAGGACGCAATTCATCTCGGTGGTGTCCGTGATGAAATAGGGCGAGATGTAGCCCTTATCAAACTGCATGCCCTCGACGACCTTCTTTTCGGTCTCGAGGCTCTTGCCCTCTTCGATCGTGACGACGCCCTCTTTACCGACTTGCTCCATCGCCTCGGCGAGGAGCGAGCCGATCTCGGCATCGCCGTTGGCGCTGACCGCGCCGATCTTGGCGATGTCGTCTGAACCCTTCACGGGCGTCGACATCTTCTTGATCTGTTGCACGGCCACTTCAACGGCCGCATCGATGCCGCGCTTAAGCAGCATCGGATTCGCGCCGGCGGCCACGTTCTTCAGGCCCTCCCTGAAGAGGGCCTCGGCCAGAACGACCGCCGTCGTCGTGCCGTCGCCGGCGACATCGGAGGTCTTGCTGGCGGCCTCGTTGACCATCTTTGCGCCCATGTTCTCGAAAGGCTGGGGCAGTTCGATCTCCTTGGAGACCGACACGCCGTCCTTCGTCACGCGCGGGGAGCCCCACGACTTCTGCAACAGGACGTTACGCCCCGTCGGGCCGAGCGTGATCTTCACGGCCGACGCCAGCTTGTTAACGCCCGCGACCACGTTCTCCGCGGCCGCATGATCAAACATCAGTTGCTTCGCTGCCATTTGTATTCAATCCTCATCTCCGCGCTTCGGCGGGACCTGGTTCGGTTTCGATTGCCATGCGGCGGTGAAAACTCGGCCACGCACCGCAAACGCCGAAGTTACTTGTCAATCACCGCGAGAACGTCGTTCTCTCGCAGCACGGTGTACTTCTTGCCGCTGAGCGTCACTTCGGTGCCGGAGTACTTTCCGTAGAACACCTCGTCGCCCATGCGAACCGCCATCGGAGCGCGATTGCCGGATTCGAGCATCTTGCCCGGTCCGACCGCGAGGACGGTGCCGCGCGTCGGCCGTTCCTTTGCGTTGTCCGGCAGGACAATGCCGCCGGCCGTGCGATCCTCGGCCTCGTGCTGCTCGACCACAATACGATCATCCAACGGTGTGATATTCAGACGTGCCATCGTTGTGTCTCCCTGTTATTTTCAAACCGGCCTATGGCCGCGTTTTGTTTACTCAATCAACTCTCAAGTCACTTCTTTTATCGCGTGTATGAATCGCCATCGGGCTGCATCACATCATGCCACCCATACCGCCCATGCCACCCATGCCACCCATGCCACCCATTTCGTCGTCATGGTCGTGATCGTGGCCGCCGTCGCCCTTCTCATCCGGCTTTGTTGTGACGCAGCAGTCGGTCGTGAGCAGAATGCGGGCCACGCTGGAAGCGTTCTGCAGCGCGGTGCGAACGACCTTGGCCGGGTCAATCACGCCGGCCTTGACGAGGTCTTCATACGAGTCTGTCAGGGCGTTGTAACCGAATGCGCCGGACTTCGTTTCGACCTTGTGAACGACAACGCCCGGCTCGACGCCGGCGTTTGAGGCGATCGTCATGATCGGAGCGAGCAGTGCCCGCCGCACGACACCGACACCGGCCTTTTCGTCGTCGCCGCTTGCCTTCACCTTGTCAATCGCCGAGCGGGCACGCAGCAGCGCCACGCCGCCGCCGGGAACGACGCCCTCTTCAACCGCCGCGCGCGTCGCATGGAGCGCATCTTCGTAGCGGGCCTTTTTCTCTTTCATCTCGCCTTCGGTGGCCGCGCCGACCATGATCTGCGCGACGCCGCCGGCGAGCTTGGCGAGGCGCTCCTGGAGCTTTTCGCGGTCATAGTCGCTGGTGGTCGCTTCGATCTCGCGGCGGATCATTTCGATGCGGCCCTGAATGTCCTTAGACGAGCCGGCGCCTTCGATGATGGTCGTTGCGTCGGACGTGATCGTGACGCGCTTGGCCTGTCCGAGATCGGAAATCGCGACGCTGTCGAGTTCGATGCCGAGGTCCTTGAAAACGGCCTTTCCGCCCGTGAGGACGGCGATGTCTTCGAGCATGGCCTTGCGGCGATCGCCATAGCCCGGGGCCTTGACGGCCGCGACGGACAGGATGCCGCGCAGCTTATTGACGACGAGCGTGGCGAGCGCTTCGCCCTCGATGTCTTCGGCGATGATGAGCAGCGGCCGCTTGGTCTTGGCGACTTTCTCCAGCAGCGGGACGAGCTTCGTCACGCTCGAAATCTTCTCTTCGAAGACGAGCACGAACGGCTTGTCCATCTCGCATTCCATGTCTTCGGGGTTGGTGACGAAGTGCGGCGAGAGATAGCCCCGATCGAACTGCATGCCTTCGACGACTTCGACCGTCGTTTCGAGGCTCTTGCCTTCTTCGATGGTGATGACGCCGTCCTTGCCGACCTGCTTGAAACATTCGGCCAGCATCTCGCCAACTTCGCGATCGTTGTTGGCCGAGATCGACGCCACGCGCGTGATGTCTTCCACGTCCCTCGCGTCGGACTTAACAGGCTTGGACATCGACGCGATCTCCGACACGACGGCCTTCACAGCCTTGTCGATGCCGCGGCAGACGGCCATCGCATCGGCGCCGGCCGTAACGACGCGCAGGCCTTCCTTGAAGATGGCCTCGGCGAGGACGGTGGCGGTCGTGGTGCCGTCGCCTGCGGCGTCGGAAGTCTTGCTGGACGCCTCTTTCACGAGCTGGGCACCGAGGTTTTCATACTTGTCGATGAGTTCGATCTCTTCGGCGACGGTGACGCCGTCCTTGGTGACGGTGGGCGATCCCCAGCCTTTGTCGATGATGGCGGTCCGTCCGCGCGGGCCGAGGGTAGCCTTGACGGCGGCTGTGAGCTTCTGCACGCCGGCCATCAATGAGGCCCTGGCATTCTCCTGAAACACGACTTGCTTCGCACCCATGTGTATGTATCTCCTTGTTCCGTAATGAGTTCCGGATTTGTTTCGCACTCAACCCGCACGATAGCGCCGGCGTCTTGCCGGTAAGCTATGTGGCACCGGCGTCTCGCCGGTGAATTTGCAATGCCCGCCTCACACCACTGCACGGTGTATGCGGACCATCCGCGCATGGCCTAGGGCAAGACCCATGCCGCTATTGAGGCTGGCGACGCATGAGCGTAACCAATTTATTAACAACTACTTACAGGTTTCACAGCCCCGAGCGGATTCCGCCCGACGACTGCCACATCGGCAGGCCACCCCTCCACGCCTGCCGATTCGGCCGCTCAAGATAGGTGCCCATATGGTGTGAACTCATGTGACCCAGACATGAGGCTGAGCGCGCGTCACTTCCTCTTCTTCGTGATCCACTTTCGCAGGCTGGGGAGGGGGAGGGTGTTGAGGATGTCTTGGGGGCGTGCCCAGCCGCGCTGGGCGGTGAGGACGCCGAGGGGCATCTGGTCGAATTGGGCCGTCGAGTGAGCGTCGGTGTTGATGCAGAGGCGGACGCCGGCCTGCAGCGCCATGCGCACATGCACGTCGCACAGATCGAGCCGCTGCCATGAGGCGTTGATCTCCAGTGCCGCGCCGGTCTCGGCGGCTTTGGCGATGACGGCCGGCATGTCGAGGTCCATCGGCTCGCGGCGGCCGATGAGGCGCGCGGTGGGATGGCCAAGCACGCAGACGTTGGGATTTGACAGGGCATCGAGCACGCGGCCGGTGACGCGGTCGCGGCTCTGCTTCATGCCGGAGTGGACGCTGGCGACGACGAAATCGCAGGCGGCCAGCAGTGCGTCGGGATAGTCGAGCGAGCCGTCGGCGAGGATGTCGCACTCACAGCCGACGAGGACGGTGATCTTGTCCAGTTCATCGTTCAACGCGCGGACGTTTTCGATCTGCCGCCACATGCGCTCGATTGACAGCCCGTTGGCGATGGCGCTGGACTTGGAGTGGTCGGTGACGGCGATGTATTCATAGCCGCGATCGCAGGCGGCGCGTGCCATAGTGATGGCATCTGACGTACCGTCGCTGGCGATGGTGTGGCAGTGCAGATCGCCGCGGATGTCATCGAGCGTGACGAGCGGCTCAATCGCCGCGGCGTCGAATTCGCCGCGGTCCTCGCGCTGCGTCGGCGGCACGAACGGCGCGCCGAGCAGTTGGTAAATCCGCGCTTCGTCCTCGCCCGCCAGTCGCCTGTCACCATCGAACAGGCCCCACTCGTTGAGCTTCCAGCCCTTTTTCGATGCGATTTCGCGCAGGCGGATGTTGTGCTCCTTGCTGCCGGTGAAGTATTGCAACGCCGCGCCGAACGACTCGGCCGGGACGACGCGGCAGTCGACCTGTATCTCGCCGCCGTCGCGCCGCTCGACGAGGATCGCCCCTTTCGTCTCGCCCGACGCCAGCACGCGAAGCGCCTGCGGCAGCGTCGTAAACGCCGTTACCACGCGCGGGCCGTCGGATGACTCGCAGAGGATGTCGAGATCGCCGATCGTTTCGCAGCCACGGCGGAGGCTTCCCGCGACTTCAACGCGGCCGACGCCGGGAACGGCGCGCATCGCATCGGCAAGCTCGCCCGCGAGCGGCCAGGCGATACCGAGCGGCGTGCGCCCGCTGGAGCGCTCGAGCAAGTCGATGCCTTGGGCGATCTGCTCGACGCTCTTTGCGCCCATGCCCTTGAGCTTTGCCAGTTCGCCGGAAGCGATGACGCGCTTGAGGCCCGCGAGGTCGGTCACGTCGAGGTTCTTCCAGACGAGCGCGACTTTCTTCGGACCCATGCCCGAAATTTCCAGAAGTCTGGGCAAGTCGGCGGGAACGCTCTCGAGTAACTCGTCGAGCTGGGCCATGCGGCCGGACTGTAGAAACTCCTCGATCTTCGAGGCCATGCCCTTTCCGATGCCGGGTATGTCGCCAAGAGCGCCGGCAGCGGCGAGTTCGTCGATATCGCGCGTGCAGTCCTTGAGGGATCGTGCGGCGCGGCGATAGGAATTGACGCGAAACGACTGCTCGCCGGTGATTTCGAGCAGATCGGCGATTCGTTCGAAGAGGGCTGAAACGTCCTTGTTTCTCATGGGACGGCACTATAACTCGCGCGAAGGGGCTTTTGAAGAAGGGAGAATGGAGGCTTGGGGTTTGGGGGGTGATGCTTGGGAGGTAGGCCAGGTGTCACCTTCGGTGTGGATTCGCGGGCGCTCGTCGATGCGCGACAGGCCGATGCGGCTGATGAAGCCGATCTTCGCATCGATGGTTCGTTTCCAGCCGGTGCTGTCGCTGGACCAAGGATAGAAAAGGAACTGAACGAGCGAAAACGCCGCGACGACATACGCCAGCTTTGCCGCGCTGCGTCTGCCCAGGCGATGCTCGGCCGCCGCCCCGATGAGGAGATACGCGCCGCCCAGCAGCGGCAGGAAGTAGCCCTGTGCCACGTGCAGACACAGGAGAAAGACCAGTCCCGGCACGAGCCAAAGGGCGATCACGAGCCGAACGCCGGTCGCGCCTCTGCCGCCGATGGGCGCGTGGCGAATCAGCGACATGGCCGCCCACACCGCCAGCGGCAGGCCGATCCCCAGGTGCCACGCAAGGTTGAGAAGTACTTTGACGCCGTTGCGCAGCAGGCCGTCGACCAGACCTGCGCGGAACACGCTCTGGCCGAGCAACACGTCGCGCGTATGTTCGAGGCGCGCCGCTGACTCGGCCGTGTCGCCACGAACGTAGAGATATTCGGTCGTCAGCAGCGCGACGGCCGCTCCCGTCGCGAGGATCGCCAAAGCGCGGATCAGTGTTGTGCGTCGTTCGCTGCGCCAGGCGGCGTAGAGAACGATCGGTCCGGCGTAGATGGCCAGATCGACGCGCACGAGCGCGCCGACTGACAGCAGGATGCACGCGGCATACAGGCGCGCCGGGCAACGCCGGGCAATGCTCGACACGGACAACAGTACGACAGCCATGCCGATCGCGGCGGCGGCACAGTACGTCAATGCCGTCACTGACGAAAACCACATCAACGGATTAAGACCGTACGCCAGTGCGAGTGCCAGCGACGCGCCATATGAGACAAATCGCCGAAACAACATCAGCGCCAGCACCGGGGCGACGATCGACGCGGCCAACGACCACGCGGCGAACGACCAATAGGAACTTAGTCCGCTCATCTCAGCGACCGTGCCCAGCGCCAACCAGAGCGGATAGCCCGGATGATGCACGGGATAATCCGACGGGAAGCCGATGCCGGCCATGAATGCGACTTCGTCGGGATGAACCGGCTGCGGATGATCGGCGACGATCCAACGCAACGGTAGTAGCAGAATCACCAGAAGCGCGGCATGAGTGTAGGCCCGTCGACGTTCGGCAGTCGAGCGCGTAGCGCCGGTATGGTCGCTGCATTCGGATGGGTGGTTCAGTTTGCCCACTTCAGCAGGGTAGAAATGGACGGTGCGCAACGCAAGGCGTACACTTCGCTGTCGTGCGAGCGTCGCGTTGCCCGCCGAGTTTGCGAAGTTTGCGACTCCCTTCTTTCGGGCGACGTCCGATCGCCGTGATTCGTTTCCCCGCTAGAGGGCGCGGGAGCCTGGAGAATTCAGAACATGGCTTCGATACGCAGAATCGGCATCCTGACCGGAGGGGGTGACTGTCCGGGCTTAAACGCGGTTATTCGAGCCGTCACGAAAACGGCGCTTCGCGATCACGACTGGGAGGTCTTCGGCATTGAAGACGGCTTTCTCGGGCTGATTGAGAATCGCATCCGTCCGCTTACGTGGGAAAGCGCGAGCAATATTCTGACGCGCGGAGGGACGATCCTCGGCACGTCCAACAAGGCCAACCCGGCGCGGTTCGCCGTCGGCACGGACGCTCAGGGAAACACGGTCTACGAAGATGTTCGTGCCAAGGCTATGGCACACTATCGCGAACACAAGCTCGACGCCGTCGTCGTGATCGGCGGCGATGGAACGATGACGTGCGCGGCCGATCTTGTGCCGATGGGGTTCAACTGCGTCGGCGTACCCAAGACGATCGACAACGATCTGATGCATACGAACATCACGTTCGGCTTTCTCACGGCCGTCGAGATTGCGACGGAGGCGCTCGACCGGTTGCACACAACGGCGGCGAGCCATCATCGCATCATCGTCGTCGAACTGATGGGCCGAAACGCGGGTTGGATCACGCTCCATGCAGGCCTGGCCAGCGGCAGCGATATCATCCTCATTCCCGAGATTCCGTACGACTTAGGCCGGCTCTGCGAGTTCTGCAAGCATCGCATGGAAGAGCACCGAGCCTGTACGATCGTGGCCGTCTCGGAAGGCGCGCGGCCGATGGACGGCGATCAAGTCGTGCGGCAGACGATCGCCGACAGTCCTGATCCGATCCGGCTGGGCGGCATCGCGCATGTGCTGACGCGGCAACTGGAGATGTGCTCGGGGCTGGAGGCGCGGGCGGTCGTGCTCGGACACGTGCAGCGCGGCGGTACGCCGTGCGCCGCGGATCGGGTGCTGGCGACGCGCTTTGGTCATGCCGCGACGGAACTGCTCGCGGAGGGGGCTTTCAATCGAATGGTCGTCGTGCAGCACGGTCAAACGAACAGCGTGCCGATCGAGGATGTCGCGGGGAAACAGCGGCTGATCGATCCGGAGAACGAACTGCTTCGCGTCGCGCGTTCGGTGGGTACGTGCCTCGGCACTTGAGCAGGCAAAACGTCAACCGGGAATGGAATGCGCCACCCAACCGCCGAGAGGTCGTGTGACGGCCAGTGGCAGGCGCTTCCAGATTCGTCGCGCGACCGACCAGCGCGCCGATGTCGGCGACAAATCCGGCGCGGCGCGGCCGGTGGGAACGTGCATCTGATATTCCAGCGACATCGGTTGGAATCCGCAGAGGCGCTTGAATTCGTACGGTCCGCGATTGTCGATACGCGACCGGCCGAAGTCAAAGACCCGCAGCCCGCGCGCCACGCCCCACTTCATAGATTCGACATATACATAGTGGCTCAATCCATAAACATCGACGCGCTCATCGATACCGACAAAATACGGCATCAACGTGTCGCGATAGATGAAGCTGAGCAGCCCCGCGACCGGCCTGCCATCGAGGCGGACGATCTGCACGACATGTTCATCCGGCAGCGCGGTCGTGAGTTCGCGAAAAAACCGCGGAGGATAGTTTGGCGAAGCGATCCGTCGCATGGAGCGGGCATAGAGATTCCACATGGTCGTCAGCCCGGAGGGGTCAAAGTCGCAGGACAGACTGTGTTTACTGGCTGCGTTTCGCGCCGCGGCACGAGCCTTGCGCGGAAGCATGACGTCGACGCCGCCGATCGAATCGGGCAGTTCGCGGATGAACGTTGCATGCGTCGATCGAACCGGCGCGCCGGCCACGACGGCACGGATGGAGCGATAGTCGATCGAGCGCGCGCCGATACGCTCGCACTCCGCGACGGCTTCTTCGTGAAGCGCTGCTGCCGCTTCCGCGTCATCGGCGAGGATGCCGCCATACGTCGCATAGGGCACGCTGACGAGCAGGCGACCGGCAATCACGCTGCGAATCTCATAAAGGGGCAGCACACCGACGACGCGCGAACCACGATACGCCATCAGACCGACGAAGCGATGGCCAAAGGCGCGTTCGACAGCCTGCTTCCAGCCGAGACCGTGGAATAGCGTGGCTTGCGGATGGGCTTCGAAATACCGCCGCCAGTGATCGACGCGCTGCGCGTCAAACGGATAGACAACGACGGGATGGATTGCAGGCGAAAGTTCGTCTCGCCGCGCGGGGCGCGTCGGCGGGTCAATCGTGGTCAGCGGCATCGTATTCGTACCGGGCGCCCCGGGCGCTGCAGTCGGCCGCAATGCAGCCGAGCACATTCAGGTTGTTGGCCTGCAGCCAGTGCGTCGACTGGCGCACCAGATGGGCCGGCGTCTTGTTCATCCGCACGACGAGGATGATTCCGGTGCAATGGGCGCCGATCACGCCGATGTCCGACAAGCACTGCACAGGAGGTGTATCGACCATCACATAGTCGAATCTGTCGCGGACGGACTCGAAGACGCGCGCGGCCGACGTGGAGTTGAGCAGCTCGGCCGAGTTCAATTCCTGACAGCCGCCGCTGGAAAGCAGAAAGAGATTCCCCAGCGGTGTTGACTGAATGGCCGATTCGAGCGGGGCGCGACCGGCCAGCACGTCGGATAGCCCCGGCGCGGCGGGCAATTTGAATAGCTTGGCGAGCGATCCCTGCCGGAAATCGCAGTCCATGGCGAGGACTTTCAAATGCCGTATCTCGGCCATGACAACGGCAAGATTTGCCGTTGTGACGCTCTTTCCCTCGCGGGCGACGCTGCTCGTTATGGCCACGCAGTTTTTGGCGCCGGCCGCTTGGCGACGCATGAGCCACGTTCGCGCGGCGCGATACTGTTCGGTGATGGGCGAGTTTTTCTCGTGCACGGCGACGACGGTGGGATGCACGTCCCAATGCGGCGCGGGAGAGATGACATCGTTCGCCGGCTCTACCGTGCGCTTCCTCCTGGATGATGTACTCATGTCCGCGATCTGATCGGGGAAGGCGATCGGCGTGGCATCCTCGGCGATGGAGGTCCGTAGCGCGGCCGACTCCTTCATCGCGGAGGCGATCACCCCGCGCGGCACGGTGGCGTTCGATTCCGTCGTGCACGTCCTCCGGCGTTCGGTCTGCGCTTTCTTTAATGCATCTGCGATTCGAGCCATGTCGGCACTACTCCCTGCATTCAACGATTCAGCCGCGCCCCAATGCGACGGACTCGACCTGCGCAGTGCGGCCGCGCAGGCGGGCGTACTCTTCGGGCTTTTCGAGGCTGTAATAGGCCATCAGTCCGGCGAATGACGTAATGATCAGGAACAGAATTCCCAATGTGGGCATGACGAGCATTCCGCGAAAGATGCGCCGCCGCAGCGCCGCCGAGGTGATGATCTCGTCGATGCTCTCGATGACGGGAATGCCGAGCGACGTGGTGACCTGTTTCACGGTTCGATAGGACCGGTCACAAAGTTCGACGACCACGACCGTCAGCGCCCCCGCCGCTGTCCCGATGCCGAAGCAGATGAGCACGACAAGCAGACCGTCCGGTGACGCCGGCTTGATCGACGTGGGCGCTTCCTTGACGGTCGCGAGATGCACGCTGCGGCCCGCGCCTTCGAGATTCATCGCGTTTTCGATCGGCATGAGGTCTTTGCGCCACTGCGCGAGGCTGAATTCGAGGCGGCGGGCTTGCTCGGTCAGTTCCGCGAGCACGGGCCGCTGTTCGATGGCGAATACCCGCGCGGCTTCGATCTCGGCGAGTCGCGTTTCGACGACATCGCCGCGTGCCTTGAGCGTCGCAATCATCGAGACGGATTCATTGATCTGGTGCTCCAGATCGGCCCGCGCCGCAGGCGATCCGACGCGGTGAATATCGCCGCGCCTCGGCGCCATGACGATGCGGGGCGTGGCGGACAGTTCAGCGGTGCGCTCTTCGAGCAATGCGCGCGTGCCGCGCACTTCCGGATGGGCCTCGGTCATGGCCTTTCGTGTGCGGCAGACGACGAGTTTCTCTTCGAGCGTTTTGATTTCATTGAGAAGTTCGGCGTAGCGCGGATTCGGCTCTTCGACGAGGCCTGCACCCGCGCTGTCGGCGGCATCTCCGCGGCCATCGATCATGGCCATACGCGACTCAAGCTGTCGCTGCCTGGCCGTCGCTTCGTCGAGCCGTCGGCGAATGTCCATGCGTTCGATGATGATCGCGGTTCGTTCCGATCCGAGGGCGTCCGGCTCCATCGGGTTGATGCCGGGATGCTTCGACTCCAGCTCGCGGATGCGCCGCTGCACGCGCGCGAGATCGGCTTCGCACTGCGTCGTCTCCGCTTTCAGATACTTGTGTACGTTCTCCAATACGGTCGCCGTTCGAACGCGGGCGTGCTCGATGTAGTTCTCTCGGATGAGTTGGAGAATCTCCGTCACGCGCGAGGGATCGCGCATTGTCAGCGTAATCTGAATGATGTCGCGACTTTCGGAGTACTCCAGCGACTTCACCGACAGTCCGTTCGAGATGCGCGTCGCGAGCGCCGTGAGCGACGCCTCGCCGGCCGGCGTGAGCGATCCATCGGGAAAACGCTCGGCGCCTACGGGAAGATTCGCCCGTTCAAGCACGGCGCGGATCGTACTCACGTCGGTCAAGTCGGCGGTGGTTCGCGTGCGAATCTCGTCGTAGGGCTGATTCCAGTTCTTCTTTTTCATGCTGGCGAAGACCGGATCGCGCTCGCGCTTGATGACGGTCACGGCGCTGTACTGCCGCGGTACATAAAGCGACGCGAGACACGCCAGCGACGCCATGATGCAAAAGGGAAACAAGAACGACCACTTCCGCGCGACGAGCACGCGGCCGATCTCCGCCAGCGTGTGGCGAACGTCGGTGACGGAGAATTCGTCGATGTGATGATGGTGATGCATGGTTCCTCGTCCGTGACGAACCCCGGCGGCCGAATTCACACGTCAGGCCGGCTCGGCCCGCCGCGCGGCCGCGCCGCTAATTCCGTCTGTTTTCATAGAGCCGATCATATGACACGAGCGTCTGTCCCGGTGTGATGACGGTCTGGGCCATCGGCTGGATCGGGAACAGCACCTCTCGCACGCGCAAGCCGACCCACGCCAGCGGCGTCGGCGGTACAAAGATCACGTCGCCTTCCTCGAGAATCATGTTGAGCGTCGTATCGCCCTGCTCCATGAGCTTTCGGGCGTCGACCGTGATGACATGTCGCTTCTGGCCTTCATGATTCGGACGAATCAGCTTGACTTGTTCGAGCCAGCCGAGAAACGTCGGCTGCGCCTCGGACAGCACGCTCAAGACCGTGTCCCGCCCGGTATAGGGAAACGTCCCGCCGCGCGAGACCTGCCCAAATACGAAGATGCGCTTGCTCGTGCTGTTCACGACGCGCACGGTCACGGCCGGATCGACATAGTATGTCGCCAGTAGATTCTCGATCTTGCGGGAAATTTCAACGGGCGTCAGACCGGCGACTTTGACCTGTCCGAGCAGGCGAAGCGTGATTTTTCCGTCCGCGCCGATGACGTGAGTCTCGCCGTCAATTTCGGTCGCAGTCGGCGAGGTGATTTCGATGACATCGGGCGGCAGCACGACGTGCTCGGTGCCGGAAGTCGACGCCTCCCAGTCGTGAATGAATGCGTTGATCTGATGTTCGCTCGGACCGCAGCCGACGGCGGCGATGCCAAACGCGAGCGCGAGTCCGATTGCGGTTCGGCTTCGATGATCGATACGCGCGTTGCGGCTTGTGAGATGCGTGCGTTTCATGGATTCCGTTCCATTACCGCCCCCGCATTAATATCCGGCGCGGCGGCAAGTCCGTTATTCATTCCGTCGCACATATCGGGTCATGGCACATCTGACTGAACATCCAGTCGTTATCTGACTGGTAAAATCCCGCCATGATGCAGTCGGCAATTTCTGCCGCCGGCGCGGGCGATTCTGCGCGAATCCCACTCGCCGAAACGTTCGGATCGACGGTCACTTGCCCGCCGGGCTGCGGTATCAAGCGCGTCCGAAACGACATCCGATAACCCTCACAAAGCCCTGGCGTTGCCATAGCCGGGTTTTTCCCCGTGCGTCGCAGGCAAGGAGTGCCACGGCTGCGCGGCGAGACCGCCCTTCCGGCCTGAGGAGAACGGCATGTATTTCGACTTCTTTGGACTTCAGACGCCCCCCTTCAACAACACGCCCGATCCGCGATTTTTCTTTAATACGCCGGATCATGAGGAAGCGCTGGCGTCTCTGCTGTACGCCGTTCAGGAGCGAAAAGGATTCGTACTGGTCACCGGGGAAGTCGGCGCGGGCAAGACGCTGCTGAGCCGCATTCTGCTGAATCGCCTCGAAGACAACGTCAAATCGGCGTTGATCACGAATACGCGGCTTGACGGTCCGCAACTGCTTTGCGCCGTCTGCCGCGAGTTTGAGTTGGAGGTGGCGAACAATCTGAGTTCGGCGCAGTACATCAGCACACTGGAGGCATTCCTGCTCGAACAATACGCCCGCGATCGGATCGCCGTTGTCATCATTGACGAAGCGCAGAATCTCTCGACCGACGCGATCGAAGAGCTGCGCATGCTCGGCAATCTCGAGGCCGACGACGCCAAGCTCCTGCAGGTGCTATTGCTCGGGCAACCGGAGCTTCAAACAAAGTTCCGCGATCCGACGATGAAGCAGGCCTTTCAGCGCGTCTTTCGCACGTTTCATCTGCCGGCACTGGATCGGGAGATGACGCGGTGCTACGTGCTGCATCGGCTGAACGTTGCCGGTCTCGCGCGCGGCGCGGCGCTCTTCGACGATCAGGCGATGGACGCCATTTACGAATTCACGGAAGGCGTGCCTCGGCTGATCAATCAGCTTTGCGACAATGCCCTGTTGTCGGCCTATGGCGAGTCGCGGCGCGTCATCAGCGCTGAAATGATCGCCGATGTCGTCAACCAGATGATGTCGCTGAACGTGCCGTCCGGCGGGCGATCGAGCCGCGGGAACGAATGGCCGCCGAAGTCCTCGGCCTCGAATTCGCCCGATGCATCGCTCGAAACAGCGCAACGGCTGCACGAAGAGTCATTGGGACAATTGATCAAGAACATCGGCAAGGGGCTTGAAGGTTCGAAGATAGAACCTGACGAAGTAAGCGACTCAAATGAAATCGTCGATGACGCATTCATTTTCGACGAGGCGATGAGTCTAGCTGAGATGGAAATCCCCCAATCTCCCGGAAAGTCGGGTGCGCGGTCCGCGATTGAGGAACTACACGCCACGACGCGCCGACAGCAATCCATCATCGCGCGGCTCGTGGAAGCGACGCGCCGCGAATCCAGAACCGCTCGTCTGCAACAGACGGCCGTCGAAAAGGCGCTGGCGGAATCACGAGCGGAAGTGCAGGCCTCGCGCGAGTATCGCAAGCAGGCGCTCGAACTGTGCCAACGCGCCGTTGATACGCACGATGCGACGAAGAAGATCCTCTCGGCGGCGCTGGAGGAGGCCCGCGGCGTAACGGGCCGCGTCGAGCGCGAGTCGAAGACTCTGCTGTCGGAGACGCGATCGCGAAACGCGGAATTGCAGGAACAGCTTCACTTGTTGATAAACGACATGCGCGAGCGCGGCGATGCGGTGGCGATGCGCACGAGCGACATCATCGCCCGGCACGAAGCCGATGTGAGTGCATCGCGCGAGCGCTACGAGGCGCTCGCCACGAAGATCGAGGAACAGTCGACGCGGCTGGATGTCGAACATCGCAAGGTGATAGACCACGTCAAGTCGCAGGCCGACGACATCGTGAGCCATCTTTCGGAAATCGGCGCGGCGGCGGCGATGAAGGCCCGACGGGTCAGCGCTTCGGCCGAGGAGCTGATGCACGAGATGACATCGCGCGTCGCCGCGGCGCAGGAGCGCATCGACGCCGGCACAGCCGCGGCCGAAGAGCATATCCGCCAAACGTCTGAGCAGTTCGTGTCGATGCGAGACTCACTGCTCGCGGACGCGGAGGAAAGGAGCCGGCAGGCGCAGGCGCTCGTTGAGAAGACTCATGCGACGCTGGAGGAGACGCGAAATCGGTGCGACGCGATGCTCGCCGAGCTGCAGTCCGCGGCCGAGCAGCAGTCGGCCTCGCTTGAGAAGGCGCTGCACGCGCGCATCAGCCGCGGCGCCGCCACGCTGGAGGAAATCACCGACAAGCTGGCCGACGCCCGCCTCGCCGCCGAAAAGTCGCGTGCCGAACTGGAGGCACTGGTTCGAACGGCCACAAGCGAAGCGGCTGCCGCGCGGGCCGCACTCGATACGGCCTTTGCCCGGCATCAGGATGAACTCGTGCGGCTCTCGAAGGATGCAGGCGCCTTGACTTCCGACTGCCGGTCGCGATTCGACGAGGCCAGGGCAGCGCTTGACGCCTTGATACAGGCGCATCGCAGCGACACATCGCATCGGGTGGATGAACTCGCAGGGTCGATTCATCAGCGCATCGCCGCCGCCGAAGATGAAGCCATCGAGCGCGTACGCGCCGTGCAGGGACAGCTTCGCATCGCGGGCGAGTCGGCCTCGCGCATTTCCGTTGAGCTTCGTTCCGCCGTCGAAGCGGCCGAAGCGCACCTCGGCGCATGCCGCGTGCAGACCGCACAGTCGTCAAACGAGGCACGGCGCGAGATCAACCAGATTGTCGAAGCGAGCCGCTCGGCCATCGACGCGGCTCGCGCACAGGCCGACCGGCTGACACAACAGGCCGCCGAGACGACCGAGTCGATGCAATGCGAGATCAACGCGCTGAAAGAGGAGGCAAGCGTCCGGCTTGACGCGCTCGGCCAAGACTTCGCGCGGCTGCTTTTCGACACTTCGCAAAAGGTCGACGCCGTTCGCGGCGAAGCTGAAACGTTTGCCGACGAACTGGCACAGCGCATGGCAGACACGCGCTCGGAAGCCGAGACGGTACTCACTGAATCGCAAAAGGCCTGTGCGGCGCTTCGCTCGCAAAGCAAGTCGGCGTTGACGGAAGTTCGCGACTGTCTTGCCCAGATGAACGCGCGGGCCGATCAGCTTCGTCGTGAATTGTGCGGCGTCGGAGACGAAATCGCCGCATCGGCGCGAAACGGCACGACGCAGGTCCAGCGAACCGCGGATCGCGTGGCCGGGGAAATCGAATCCATGCGCGAAGCCGTGCAGCGTGACGCCGATGCGAACTTCCACCGCCTCGGGCTGTTCCGCGAGCAGGTCGAATCCGGCGCGGAGCAGATCCGCCGCAACGCCGCTCAACTGCTCGATCAGATCGCCGACGGCTCGGCAGCGCTTCGCAAACACGCCGACGAACTGCTCATGCGCGCGCAAGCCGGCGCGGACAAGGTCAACGATTCGGCCGGGCAGCTTCTCGAAAACGCGACCGCCGCGTCCGAGCGCTTCCGCACGCAGGCCGAGGAACTCCTGCGGCGGACCGAATCAACGGCGGCGGATATCCGCGAGCAAATCCAGTCGCTCAGAGCGCAAGTCGCCGGCGAGACGGAGGACATTCGCAACCAGATCACCGCGGCGCGGCACGATCTGGCTGAGGCGCGCGGGCGCGTTGAACAGATCGGCGAGAAAACGGCGGCGAAGCAGCAACTTGTCGAGTCGAAAGCGGTCGAGATGCTGCGCGAGGCGCAGTCGGTACGCGAGAAGTCCGAACAACTGCTCGCCATGCCGCGCGAGATGGTCGACGAGGCCCGACGGCAGGCCGAGGCGCTGGCGACGATGTCGCGAAAGATCACGACGGCGCTGCACCAGCTCGGTCTGGCCGAGCAGCAGGCGTCGCGGAACAAGACCGAGCTTGAACAGGCCTCGACGACGGCCGATCAGAAGGTCGATCTGCTCAAGCGTCATACCGAGCGCGTGGGTCAGCTTGTGGGAATCATTCGCCAGCTCTACGGCACGATGGACGCGCGGCTTGAACGACTGCGCGGCCGGTTGACGCAGGCGGACGATCTCGTGCGCGACGTGCCGCGCGAAATCGAGCATCTGCGGGCCGCCTTTGATTCAGACGACGGACTGATACCTATCAACTCGATGCGCGGCCGCACCGACGCCGGAACGGCCGTTGCGACGCAACCACGAAAGCGGTTCGCACGGCAAACCGACACAGCGGCCGTTGGCCGAACGCAGGCAACAACGCCGATCACTGAGGATACGGAAGATGAGTCGAGCGCCTTGCGCGACGGCCCGGCACCGGCGAACACTTCCGCGATGCCGTCAGGATCACTTGCGGGACTCATCAGCGCCGGAAGCTCAATGGGCGATCTGGTTCGCAAGAACCAGAAACTGAGCGAATGGCTCCAACAGATGGTCGGCGATGAAGCGCTTGACGCACGCATTCAACGCACACAAGCGCGACCAATCGACGATCGCCCAGCGGCCGTCGAAGACAAGACGCAGGCATAGGCCGTAAAGTGCCGCACTTCTGACATGAGCGCTGCGTGCGGTATTGTCGTCGGCCGCCATGCGCATTCCGCATTGGATGGCTCGATCCGGCCTGCATCACCGCTGGCGGCACGACCATCGGGGCGTTAGCATGGTGGTCCGCGCGGCGCATCTGCCGCACGGAGTGTTTCGGGGCCTTTTCGAGCGGGCGCATCATGGTTGAATCCACTGTCGCATCCGAAGTCTGCCGAAAATATCTGCGGCTGCACCTTTGCAACGGCATCGGCGCGGTGCGCTTCGCGGCGCTGCTGCGGGAAATCGGCGACATCGACGGCGTGCTCGAGGCGAGCGAAGCCCAGCTCTCGCGCGTTCGCGGCATCAGCGAAGCGCTGTCGCGGCGCGTCGTCAGTGAGCGACGGGAAGCCAATGTCGACGAAGAGATTACGCTCGCGGGCGAGCGCGGCGTGCGGATCATCTGTCTCGCCGACGCTGAATATCCCCGTCCTCTGGCGCTGATCGACGATCCGCCGCCGGTACTCTACGTGCGCGGTACGCTGCAAGTCGAAGATGCCGTCGCGATGGCCATCGTCGGATCGCGCCATGCCTCGCGCTACGGCGTCGAGCAGTCCGAACGCTTTGGTGAACTGCTCGCAAGCTCGGGGCTTACGATCGTCTCCGGCATGGCGCGCGGCATCGATACGGCCGCTCATCGCGGGGCGCTCCAGGCCGGCGGGCGGACGCTGGCCGTGCTGGGCTGCGGGCTTTGCCATCTTTATCCGCCGGAATCGACGGAACTGGCGGATCGCATCACGGCGAACGGCGCGATTCTCAGCGAGCTGCCGATGAAGATCGCGCCGGATTCGAAGAACTTCCCGCCGCGCAATCGTATTATCGCCGGCCTATCCCTTGGCGTGCTGGTCGTCGAGGCCGCCCGGCGAAGCGGCGCGCTGATCTCCGCTCGATTGGCCGCCGAATACAACCGCGAGATTTTCGCGCTGCCCGGCCGCATCGATATGGTCACGGCGGAGGGCTGCAATAATCTGATCAAATCCGGCGGGGCCAAGCTCGTGACGTGCCTCGAAGACGTCCTGAACGAACTCGGCGCGGTTGGCGAGACGCTGATGCAGCCGGCAGGCCGCAGCGAAGCCCGATCCGGCGGCGATGGCGATGGATCGCTATTCGATCAACCGGAGGCTGTTTGTCGATCGCAATCCATCGTCCGTCTGACACCGCAGGAGGAGCAGGCACTGGAACTAATCGGCGAAGACACGCTGCCGATCGAAGCCCTATGCGACGCATCGGACATGCCGCCGGCCCAGATCGCGGCCGCGCTGACCGGCCTGCAACTCAAGGGAATGGTCCGCCGCGTTCGGGGCGATCAATTCGAGCGAACGCGCCCGCGTGGTTGATTCCGGTTGCGAGGGGTGGCATCCGGGGCAAAAGTCCCGCACAATGCGCGATTGACGCACGTAATACTCAACGATACATCGAGGTTGCCACAACGCTCATGGAACTGCTTCACACATTTATCGACATATTTCGCCACCTTGACAAGCATCTTGGCGACATCATCACGCAGTACGGCGCATGGACGTACGCGATACTCTTCATCGTCATCTTTTGCGAAACCGGATTGGTCGTGACGCCCTTCCTGCCGGGCGATTCGCTGCTGTTCGCGGCGGGCATCTTCACGGGCAAGGGGCTATTGGACCCGATCTGGCTTTTTCTGCTGCTCACGTTTTCGGCCGTGCTCGGCGATGCGGTGAATTACGCTATTGGGAAATACCTCGGGCCAAAGGTGCTGAAAAACGACAACAGCCGCATCTTCAAGCGGCAATATCTTGAAAAGACGCACGCCTTTTATGAAAAGTACGGCGGAAAGACGATCATCATCGCCCGCTTCGTGCCGATCGTGCGGACGTTCGCGCCGTTCGTCGCGGGCGTCGGCTCGATGACGTATCGCCGGTTTTTTGCATACAACGTGATCGGTGCGATTTTGTGGGTCGCGATCTGCGTCGGCGCGGGCTATATGCTCGGCGAAGTGCCGATCGTGAAGGACAACTTCGAAATCGCGGTTCTGCTGATTATCTTTGTCTCGATCCTGCCGATGGTGATTGAGTATTTGAAGGTTCGCGCCGAAAAGAAGCGCGCGGCGGTCAACAAGGCGTCGTGCCAGGAGTCGGATGCGGCGCGTACAGCCGCGACGGCTTTGCTCGATCCCGATGCGCCGCCGGCCAATGTTGAGGCGTAGGCTCGCTACGTCACCCAAGCGATTCTCGAAACGACGGGCCGGTCCTCTTGGCGCCTCAAAGGGGCAGGCCCGCTCGTTGAAAAAGGGTTGATCGATTTGCCGGATGCAAGGAAATCGATCTTCCGTGCAAGCGGGAATCGCTTTAACCGCTTGAAAACACAGCGCCTCATCCGCACGGCGGTTATTGCCCGATAACAAGGGTAGTCTCAATCATCGCGCTCGGAGTCCGCGCCCGTGAAATGCCGCAAGTGTGTGCGATCCATCGAAGCCGACAGCCGCTACTGTCGTCACTGCGGCACGAAGATCGCTCGTGTCATCGGCGCGGGCGTGAATGCAGCCACTATTCACCCCCCGCGTTCTCGCAATACTCTCACCGAACGCGGTGCCGCGGCAGGGGAACAATCGACTGCGAATTCTTCAACCGCAACGCTTGAGGCCCCGTCAACAGCGCCCTCGGTGGATCCGCAAACACGACCGCCCCGCCCAACGACCTCGGCGCCCGCATCATATACAAATCGCGCAAGCCTCGTTCCGCCGTCGTGCGGCGACATCTATCGCGATCCGCACGCGGAACAGCCGATCTGGAACGGTCGGCCGGCATGGCGGGCTTCGTTCGGCACATGGTTGACGTGGCTTTTGCTCAGCGGCGCGGCGCTCTACGGCGCATCACGGTATGCGGCCGGCGACGCGGCGCTGATGCAGGTGCTCTGGATTTTTGTGATCGGCGCGGCGGTGATGATCTTCGTTCGCGATGCGCTCGTCGTTTATGGCGTGGCGTATCAACTGACGACGCAGCGACTGTTTATTCACCGCGGCGTACTGGCGCGCGTCACGGATCAGATGGAGCTGCTTCGCGTTGATGATGTGCGCATCATGCAGAGCGTGATCGATCGCATCGTTAACACCGGCAGCCTGGAACTCTTCAGCAGCGACGAAAGCGACGACAACGTCACGCTGCGGTCGATCTCCGCGCCGATGGAAGTGGCCGAGGCGCTTCGGCTGCATGTGCGCGGAGCGAGATCAAAGGGAACGCTGGCGGTGGAGCGCGTTTAGCTGTTTAGTCCATCAGTTTCATCGCCGCAGACTTATCCGCCAGCCATTCGGCGGCGCGCGTTCGTACGGCCTTCACTTCCGGGTTTGAGCCGGCATCGACGCCGATGAGGCGTGAATAGACCAGCGTCACATCCGCCCAGAGCTGACCGAGCCATGCTGATGCTTTCAAATCGAGGGCTTCGACCGCGATCAGGATGGTCGGCATCTTCTCGCTGCAGCGTTTGACGTTGGCCAGCGCGAGAATGAGATCGACATCGCCGGCCGAGAGGCCCTTGTGTGCCGGATCGATGGCATCGGCCGTGGGCATGAGCAGCGGATGCGTTCCGATTCCGCCGGTGCGCAGCAGAAAAACGGCCATCTTGCGCTCGCTCGTGCCGAGGATCGCTTCGAGATTCATGTGTGAATCGCGCGGGAGACCGAGATAGCGCGACATGGTGATGTCGTTGCCATCGCGATTGACGCCCTCGTTCCAATACTGGCAGAATTCGTCGGCGCTGCGCACGAGCAGCGGATCGTTCGAACCGAGATAAATGTGATTCACGCCGTGGCGCAGCTGCTGAACGCGGAGATAACGCGCCAAGGCGACGGGCGTCGACGCCGCGTCCGAGAGCGGCATGGTCGCGCAGGCGCGATCGATCTGGTGCCAATACGCCGGCACATCCAGGCCGGCGGCGTACATCGGCGCCATGAGGATGGGCGTCTTGTTGCGGCCGTAGCGGCCGGAGACTTCGTCCGGCAGTTCGAGAAGCAGATTGCCGTCGCGCAGAGCGAGTTCGCGCAATGGACCGCTGTTGGCGAAGACAATTCGGCGAGCGGCGCGGGGCGTTAATTCGTGCTGCTTGACGGTTTCCTGGGTGATACCGCTACGGGAGAACTCCATGAAAAGCGTGTTGTCGATGGTCGCGTCCGCGGGCAGTTGGACGATGTCACGCGGGGAGTTTGCGAGAAGCCAGATGGGAGCGTTGTTGGGAGCTTTGGATTGTGTGACTGTGAGTGAATCTGTCTGGAACGGCACCGCTCCCTTACGGTCGCGGCTCTGATCGGCGCGGCTTTGATTGGGCCGGCTCTGATCGTCGCGGGCGTTGGCCAATGCGGATACGAAGTAGCTGAACTGCTCGTTCGCGCCGATGCCGCTGTTGACGATGTACTTCGGCCGGGACGCGCCGAAGTGCCTGCGAATGTAGGCGTCGATCTTCGGCGCTTCCTCGGCGAGCCACTTCTTCGCATACGCCAGCGGATCGCTGCGATAGAGAACTCCAAGCACGTCGTTGTCAGCCGTTGGAAGAAATGCGTCGATGGCTTTGGCGACGCCGTCGAGTACGGCCTTTGGCGCGCGTAAAGACTCGTTCAATACTGGATTGAACGTCCTGATGCGAATGTGGCCGTCGGCAAGCGTGAAGCGATCGACGCTTGCGAGCGGCGCACCTTCCGCTTCATCGGCGCGACCGGCGGTGGCTGCGTCGCCGACGGCCAGCTTCGCCAGGATCGGGCCGAAGCCGTGGGATTCGAGTATCGTCCGCGCGCCGTCGTTTGTCGTTCGCCAGACTTCGGCCAGATTGTCGAGCAGCTTTCTCGGGTCGATCGCGCCGGCCAGGGCGTTTTCGAGTCGAGCGGCATCGGCGATCGGCTGGTTCAAACGCTTTGCTGCATCGGCGGCGGCACTTGAAAGTCCGGACGAAATGTTCGAAGAGTCGGACATGACAAACTCCTGCAAGTCGGCTCGAACGCGGGGACAACGCCACGTCAACAGGCTGAAAGATGGAACGCGTGCGCGATCGAAGCCTTGCCGCATCGAAGCGCGCGATTCGGCGTATCGCGGCTACGAACGCCGCCTGAGCACCGAGTCCAGTTCGAGGAAGCGGAAGTTCACCAACTGGACGATCACGCCGATGCTCACGGCAATCAGGCTCATCGCCAAGAGTGTCGCCGAGATGGCGATGACTGACGCCCGCAAGCCGGACCCCTCGTCCCATGCGCCGAACCATGCCCACAAACCGCCGCCGATGCTCAGCAGAAAAAGCAATATCCCCATCGAGCCGAAGAACGTCAGCGGCTTGTACGAGCGAAACAGCGCCAGAATGCGGCGGATCACCTTGAACCCATCGCGAAACGTACTCAGCTTTGATTCGCTGCCTTCCGGGCGCTCGCGATACGTCACCGGCACTTCGCAGATCACCCATTTGCGATAAAGACACTGTACGGTCATTTCGGTCTCAATGTCGAATCCATAGGCCATGATCGGTATGCTCTTGGCCACTTCGCGCGTGAAGGCGCGATAGCCGCTCATGATGTCCGTCAGGCGGCTGCCGAAGATAAAGTTGATCAAGGCCCGAACCAGCCAGTTGCCAAGCACGTGAAACCGCCGATAGGCCTTGGCCGCATCGACGGCCATTCTTCGGCCGACGACCATGTCGGCGCGGCCTTCAAGCACCGGTGCGAGCAGTTCGCGCACATGCTCAGCGGGATAGGTGTCGTCGCCGTCGGCCATGATGTAAAAATCCGCATCGACCTTCTCAAACATGGCGGCAATGACAAAGCCCTTGCCCTGCCGCTTTTCGTGCATGACGACCGCGCCGGCGCGACGGGCGATGTCGGCCGTGCCGTCGGTGCTGTTGTTGTCGAAGACGTAAATGACTGACTCTGGGAGAACTCGGCGGAAATCCTCGACCACCTTCTGAATCGTGGCCGACTCGTTGAAGCAGGGCACAAGGACGGCGATGCGCGGCGAGGATGTAGGTGTGTCGGTCAGGGTCATGGGCGCTCCCGGGGCGTTGCGCACGCCCATCGTCGTCGTCTAGCTTCCGCCCCGCCGTTGCCACTGTCAACGCCGTCGCCCGCCTTTTTCCGCGTGCGTCTCTCGGATAGGATGCCGTCTATGAGACCGCTCGGACGGAAGATCGCACTCTACCTATGGACCGTTCTGATACCGCTGGCGTGGAGCGGCTGCGCCCATGACGAGCGCAATCGGTCGACCGCGGAGGATTGGGTCGAGCGTCGTTCACGCGAGTCGGCAGGGTCACAGCCCGACGGCGCCGGTGTGCGATCGAATCGGCCGACTGATGATCGCACCGGTCCGTCGATTCATGCCGTCGAGTCGGACGGGCTGCAAGTTAATAATGAAGTCGTCACGGTGAACGATATTCTGGAGCCGATCCAGAAGCAGCTCGAAGAAATGGCCGACTCGCTGACGGCGGAGCTTTACTATCGCGGCGCGCTGGAGCTGGTTCGCCAGGAGATTGTCGAGAACGTATCTCACTTGCTCATATACCGCCGTGCTTCGAAGACCATTACCGATCAGATCGAACCGGCGCTGAAAAAGGCGGTCGAGCAGATGGAGCGCGAGCGGATCACGCGCGAGTTTCGCGGACTGGAGACCGAATATGAGAAACACCTGCTGCGCACGAGAAAGACGCGCGAGCAGGTTCGGCAGCGCCTGCGCCGATCCATCGTTGTCGATTCTTATCTGCGCGAACGGCTGATCCCGATGATCCCCACTCCCAGCAAGAAAGAGCTTCTCAAGCATTATCAGGAATCCATCGCCGAGTTTACGACGCCGGCTACGCGCGAGTTGTATCTCATCGACATTCCGTTCGCGGCGTTCTACGACCGTGAAATCCTGCTGCGACAAAGGCCACCGCTTCCGGAAGAGGAGCGCATCGCCGAACAGAAAGCCCGCGACGAGATCGCGGCCGCGCTGGCGGCCATACACGCCGGCGAGCCGTTTGAAGATGTTGCGCGGCGGCACTCACATGGACCGCATAAGGAGGAAGGCGGCTACTGGGGTCCGATTCGTTCGCCGATGGCCGGCCGCTGGCAGGCGCCGTATGAGCGCTTCATGCAGATGAGCGAGGGGGAAGTCAGCGGGATCGTCGAGGTGTCGAAGGCCTTTTTCATCATCAAGGTCGGCAAGGTGCAACCGGAACAGGTTCGATCGTTCGAAGATGCCCAGCCGGAGATCATTCAAGTCTTAAAGAACCGGCGATTCCAGCGCGTCAAGTCGGAGTTTCTTCAACAGGAACTGGACGATTCCACCATCGGCTCGCTTGACGACTTCGTCCTGCAGGTCATGTCCAACGTGCCAAAACCGCGCGGATCGAACGATGACATGCCGACTGCACGGGCACCGCGTTGAATGAAACACGATGCATCGGTGAGGTCATCGCGCTCTCATACCGCGCGGCGGTTTTGCGTTGCGCGTAAGGTCCATGCCGATTGTCGTGTCGCAGGAGCGCCTCGGCTTGGTCGAACTGCCGCGACGGCAGTGCCAAAGAGGATTGCGAAGCGCTTCTAGGGTGGGCCGCGAAGCTCCGCCGAACGGTCAGCTCCCTCCGGGGCCGGGTGACGA
>CAZRFP010000028.1:704-3663 GCA_964599535.1 uncultured Planctomycetaceae bacterium | reverse complement strand
GGAAACGCTCGTAGAACCGCCTCGTAGTGCTTTATGGCTTCATCGCGCCTGTTCACGGCCGACAGCGCGTCGCCCATTCGCAGATGCGCCTCGGCGTCGTCGGGATGCCGTTCAAGCCAATGCGACAGATGGGCCACGACGTCGTTCAATCGCTCCTGGCGCGTCAGGACCAGCGCGAGGTTCAGATGCGCGTCGCGCGAATCGGGGTCGGTCTTCAGCGCCGTGCGAAATTCTGCTTCCGCCTCGTCCAACCGATCCAACTGCACGAGCGCTGCGGCAAGGTTGTTGCGGGCCTCGATGAATGTCGGCCGCGCGACAATCGCCCGGCGATAGGCGGCGACGGCATCCTCCAATCGACCGGCCGTCCAAAGCGCCGCAGCGAGATTGAACTGCACGTCGGCGTTGGATGGTTCCACCTTCGCGGCCGCCAGATAATGCGAAACGGCTTGGTCGATTCGACCCTGTGTTTCGCGAACCATCGCCATCGCCATATGTGCCTGCGCATCGTCCGGTTTGTCTCGGAGCATCGCTTCGATCTCAACGGCGGCTTCGTCAAGCCGGCCGGCCTGCATGAGGGCACTGATGCGCGCCCGGCGCGATTCGCTTTCGTAAGATCCCGTCGCCTCGACGCGTGCGAACTGTCGCGCCGCTTCTTCAGCGCGGCCGGCCTGCTGGTAGAGCACGCCGAGATTGAAATGCGCTTTCGCGTTGTCAGGGTCGATCTCGATCGCGGCTTCGTATTCGCGCATCGCGGCCTCCGGCCGACTGGTCCGCATGTAACAGACTCCGCGCGTGTAGTGCCAGTTTGAGCGGTCCGGTTCGAAGCGGTATGGCCAGAGTAACATGACCATTCCCGCAACCACTGTCGCGCCGGCCATCGCGCCGAACGCGCGCCATTGTCGCCGGCGCAAGGCATCGACCGCGAAGCAGACGGCCGCCGCACTGAAGAACATGAGAAAAGGAATGATCGGCAGACGATAACGCGCCGAATTGAAGAACGGCAGAATCGACAGAAAGAACGCCGCGACGTAAAGAGCCATCAGCAGCGCTATTTGATAAGCCATCGGATTCGATATGAGATTGACGCGGCTCGATTCAACATCCGTGGTGGGTCGATGCTTGCGATCGTCGCCGCGCCCAGGTACGCGGCTCGCTGCCGCTTGCTTGGGCCGCATTGCCGCAAATGTCCAGCACATGCCGACGATCGCACCGACGGCGATCATGCCGAATGAAATGGGAACGGCCTGCAGCGCGGCATAATGCTCGCGTTCGAGCGCGACTTCCTTGTTGTGCGAGATTTCCGACGGACCCCAGAACATCAGGGCCTTCTTCAACGTCAGTCGCGCGAACTCACCCGGATTCGAGCGGATGTGTTCCATCGCTTTTTGCTGGAAGAAAGCATCGACTTCCTTGTGCGTGAGCCTGCCGCCTTGCGCGGCTTCGAGATGGCGGACGAGTGCCGGATAGTCAAAGCACGTTTCGAACTTGCCCAGGCCGCCGAACTCGACAATGCAAAGGCCCTCGGCCCCGGGATGGTTGCCGATGAAGAGATTCACGCCGGCGTTCGTCGTGATCGGCACGAAGTCGCCGCTGACGCGATAGTTTCGGATGGTCGCCGGTGCGATCGCCGCACACGTCGCGCAGGCAAATACCGACAAGCACGCAATGATTCGCCTCGGCCGAAACACCAAATCCGCACGGCGAAGCTGCACGATCATCCACAACGCCGCAAAGGGCCCAAAGAGCAGCACATTCGGCAGGATGAGCGCGACTAATCCAAACAGAAGCCCCGGCAGGACCGCGCCGCGCGGCGATGGCCGCTCCGCCCAGCGCCCGAGCGCGTATGTGAGCAGGAGCGTTACAAAAATCATCAAAGCCGGGGCGTGGAACTCCGCTTCGAAATAGATGAACGCCCAATAAACCGACATGAGCAGCGCCGCGACCGCACCGACACCGCTGCCAAACCATCGACGGCCGATCAGATATGCCAGCGCCGCGCTGCCCAGGCCGATCAGCATTTGAACGACGCGCGGCGCGAAGTAGCCCGTGCCGAAGACGCGATAGACGCCTGCGAGAAAATACGGATAGCCCGGCGGGCGAAGGAACGGCGTTGAATAGATCAGGGGATCTTCACTGCCATGCGGCGGCGTCCAGTCGCCGGTTACGAGTGCCCGTGCCCAATAATCGTGGAACTCGGCATCGACGCCGGGCGATGCGAAATCGGGTCCGCGAGAGAAGTCCGCCAGATACCAGGCGCGCCACAGCGCGCCGATGAGCAGAATGCCGATCAGCAAGTAAGCGTCGCGCCGCGTCCAGGCGATCGGCCCGAGCGCGGCGGTTGAAAAAGTGTATTTTGCGTTTGATCGTGCCATCGACGTGGCATCATCCCGAGGTTCTATTCGCCCGCGCCGAACAGCACATCCTGCATGTCATAAAAGCCTGCCGGTCGATCGACGAGCCATTTCGCCGCGCGCAGCGCGCCGGAAGCAAACGTATCGCGCGTGTGGGCCGCGTGGCCGATCGTGATCGTCTCACCCAGCGTGCCGAAGTGAACCGCGTGTTCGCCGATGGTGTCGCCGATGCGCACGGCGTGGATACCGATCTCGCCGGCCGGGCGCGCGCCGGTCTGACCGTGGCGACCATAAACAGCAGGCGGGCGCTCCAGCCCGGCATCCTGACGGCCATGAGAAACGGCGTCGCGCAGTGCCACGGCCGTGCCGCTGGGGGCATCGACCTTAAAGCGATGATGCGATTCGACGATTTCGACGTCATACGACGTATCAAGCGTTCGTCCTAGCAGCCGCGCGACGCGCAAGAGAACGTTGACGCCGACGCTCATGTTCGCGGCCTTGAGCACGGGTATCTGCGTTGCAGCATCGCAAATGCGGCTTATCTGTGCTTCGTCGTGGCCTGTTGTGCCGATCACGATGGGCAGCTTTCGGCGGACGCAGAGATCAAG
>CAZRFP010000028.1:0-694 GCA_964599535.1 uncultured Planctomycetaceae bacterium | reverse complement strand
ATGCGAGCGTGCCGGCCGGCGTGGAAAACTCGATCAGCACATCGGCCGGGCGCGATGGATCGGCCGAGGCAACGACGTGTGGAGAATCGTTCGCGGCGGCGCTGAAAGTGCGAGCCATGTCTGCGGCACTGCGTGAACCTGTCCGCGTACCGTCCATGCGGGAATCGGTTTCTGAAACGCCATCGCCCAATGGCGGGCTTATGACGACGCCGTCGGACCAATCGGCCGACACAACAACGCCCAGCGCCTTCTCTCCGGCGAGCACGCCGGCATCGACGCCCAACGACGGGCTGTCGGAACGTTCCAACGCCGCGGCCAGCGAGAAGGACGAATTAGCCGCGGCCAGCGCGATCAAACGCCGCCCCATCCGACCCGCCGCGCCCGCGATGACAATTTTCGTCGTCATTCGGGCGATTGTACCCCGCCGCGCGAACATCGGCGAGAATGCAGCAACACGCGCGGAATAGCCGCCTTTTGCTTCGCGTTTCGACCGGTTCCATGATGGTGCGCGCACTGGATGGTTTCTTCTTGCGAGCGATGAACGGCGAGGTAAGCGGCGATTTGACAGATCGCGCCGAGCGACATTTAATAAACGCTTCGCGGCCCGGTCTCCCCGGCATGATGGACCCGACCGCGACCCGGGGCGTAGCTCAGCCTGGTCTAGAGCGTCTGCATGGGGTGCAGAAGGTCGCTA